>WTAY01000134.1 GCA_013139345.1 Methylophaga sp.
GATCTTATCCCACGATTAGACACGGAAAAGTTAGATTTGATACTGGTCGAAGGCTTTAAGCATGAAGTCATTCCTAAAGTTGAACTCTACCGCCCTGCATTAGAAAAACCATTACTGCACCCTAATGATTCTAATATCATTGCGATTGCAACAGATGAGCCACTCAACACCAGCGTAAGTATCGATCAGATCGATCTCAATAATATCGCTGAAATGGCTGATTATATTCAAACCTTTATTGCTAACTGGAAGGCTTAGATATGGCTGAATTTACTCCCCAACCAAGTTGTGCCGATGCTCATGAGCCCAATAGTTTAAGTGTTCAAGAAGCTAGGCAACGCATTAAAAACCTCATTACTCCCATCACAACATGGGAAAAACGTTCATTACGTGATGCCTTGGGTTATATCTTAGCTGAATCCATTATCTCGCCTATTAATGTCCCACCTCATAACAACTCAGCAATGGATGGTTATGCTATTCATGGCAGTGATTTAAGTGACAAGCCTGTTACTGTTAAACAAGTCGGAATAGCCTTCGCTGGACAACCCTATGTGGGTTCTATTAAGTCAGGTGAATGTATTCGAATTATGACTGGGGCCATGATGCCTGATGATTGTGATACCGTCATAATGCAAGAGCATGTTGACGTTAATGATTCATCTATCACCCTACATGGCACACATTCAATCGGACAAAATGTTCGTTCTGCCGGTGAAGATCTGCAACAAGGTGAAGAAGTCTTAACGCCAGGTCATAAAATAATGCCTGCCGATCTTGGTTTAATCGCCTCTTTAGGTATTGCTGAACTCACCGTTAAACGAAAACTGCGTGTTGCCTTTTTCTCAACGGGTGATGAGCTACGCTCAATTGGCGAGACTTTAGAAGAAGGACAGATTTACGACAGCAACCGTTATACCTTATACGGTATGCTCAAGCGCATTGATGTTGACTTCATTGATATGGGCGTTATTCCTGATCAAAAAGCGGCATTACGTCAGGCACTCCAATTAGCATCAAAACAAGCGGATGTCGTGCTAACGTCAGGTGGGGTCTCTGTTGGTGATGCCGACTATGTGAAAGAAATGCTCACTGAACTTGGTCACGTTGATTTCTGGAAAATAGCAATGAAGCCAGGCAGACCGCTCGCCTTTGGCAAAATAAATGATGCTTTATTTTTTGGTCTACCGGGCAACCCAGTATCTGTAATGGTAACGTTCTACCAGTTTGTAAGTGCTGCATTACAACAACTGGCGGGACTACCTGAACAAGCAAGCCAACATATGCAAGTCAACTGTGTCAGTACTATCCGTAAACGTGCAGGTCGGTTTGAGTTTCAACGCGGTATTTTATTTCAAGATGAGCGCGGTCTTACTCAAGTTAAAACGACAGGTGAACAAGGTTCAGGCATATTACGTTCAATGAGTGTTGCCAACTGCTTTATCTTATTAGAAGAACAATGTGATGGTATCAAGCCTAATACTACTGTCACAGTACAACCATTTTCAGGTCTTATTTAAATGACAGCCACAATAGCCAAAAAGAATTTAGAACTCAATAAATTAAAGAAGCGTTTACGCCGTAATGTAGGTCAAGCAATCGCTGACTACAATATGATTCAAGATGGCGATAAAGTCATGGTCTGCCTATCCGGTGGTAAGGACAGTTATACCCTTCTTGATATTTTAATGAATCTACAAAAACATGCGCCGATTGACTTTGAGATAATTGCTGTCAACTTGGATCAAAAACAACCCGGTTTCCCAGAACATATTCTGCCTGAATACCTCTCTAAAATTGGTGTTCCTTTTCATATTATCGAGAAAGATACCTACAGTATCGTCAAAGAAATTGTACCTGAAGGTAAAACAACGTGTGGTATTTGCTCACGCTTACGCCGTGGGTCTCTTTATGGTTACGCCCGTCAAAATGGTATTACCAAAATTGCCTTAGGTCATCACCGTGATGACATCATTGAAACAGCTTTTCTAAATATGTTTTATGGCAGTAAAGTAAAGGCTATGCCACCTAAACTATTAAGTGATGATAAAACCAATATTCTGATTCGCCCTCTCGCCTACTGTAAAGAATCTGATATTATTCGCTATTCTGAACAACAAGACTTCCCTATTATTCCTTGTAACCTTTGCGGCTCCCAAGAAAATATGCAAAGGCAAGTAATCAAAGAAATGCTGCAAGGCTGGGAAAAACAACACCCAGGTCGTTTAGAAAATATATTCCGTAGTCTGCAAAATATATCACCATCACAATTAGCTGATAACGCACTTTTCAACTTTAAAGATCTTGAATTACAACGTCAGAAACCGACGGGCAATGAAGATACCGCTCATGATGATTTACAATATCCACTAGCACGGGAAGGGTAAAATGCAACAACCTATAGTAAACCCACAGCCAGTTAAAAAATTTGCCTTATTCGAACTCGGCTTTAGACCTTTTTTCTTATTTGCTAGCTTATTTTCCATCATCGCAACATCTATCTGGATGGCAGCATACACATTTGGCGTATCACTACCTATCAGTAGTTATACCAGTCCCATCGCATGGCATGGTCACGAAATGGTCTTTGGTTATACTATTGCCATTATTGCTGGTTTTCTGCTCACCGCGGTTAAAAACTGGACTGGCGTACAAACTATTAAAGGCTGGCCGCTAGCCAGCTTGGTTTTAATATGGATTCTTGCCAGAACATTTCCTTTATTAGGTTTACCACTCTTATTTGAATGGGCTGCACTGCTAGACCTGCTCTTTCTTTTGGGACTTATTCTTGCAGTCCTTTACCCGATAGTTAAAGTAAAGCAATGGCGTCAACTAGTGATAGTCTCTATTCTCGTACTGGTTTTTGCTGCTGATCTTCTATACTACCTTGGTGTATTACACATTGTTGATCAAGGTATCTCATGGGGGCTATTCTCAGGCGTTTACCTTATCATGGCACTGATTTTTATCCTAACTAGACGTGTTATGCCTTTTTTCATCGAACGCGGTGTTGGCTATCAGGTTCAGCTTAAAAACTGGTCTTTTATTGATGCATCAAGCCTGCTCTTTTTGGCTGCATTATGGATCGTTGATGTCTTCCTAAAACAGGCATTATTAACGGCACTGTTCTCGTTAGTATTGGTCGTATTACACGGTACTAGATTATGGGGCTGGTACACCAAAGGAATTTGGAATAAACCTCTTTTGTGGGTACTATTCCTAGGCTACAGTATGTTTGTATTAGGCTTTGCACTAAAAGCTATCAACTTCTTTAATCTGTACCCAACATCCATTCCACTTCATGCCTTCACTTATGGCGGTATAGGTTTAATGACATTAGGCATGATCTCTCGTATATCACTAGGCCATACTGGAAGAAATATAAACGAACCACCCAAAGCATTAACATGGGTATTTCTTACCCTCTTCGTAGGTGCAATAACTCGAGTAATAATGCCAATACTCCTGCCTAGTGCCTACCTTCATATAATAGGGCTCGCTCAAGTATTATGGATAATTGCTTTCAGCATCTTTTTATATCATTATCTAATGATCTTTATTAGACCTAGGGCTGATGGACAAGCTGGCTAGTTTAAAACTAGTGTTACTTTTAAACACTTACCCGCCTCTAAGTATCGGAACTTGCCAACCGCTATGTGTTGGCAAGTTAACGAACACCCTTTTCAAGACCTTAATATTACTGTTATACCCATGATAAATGAAGATACATGTTCCCCACTTCGTCATTTCCATAAAAATGGGAATCCATGGATAATGAAAATAGTCACTATCGTTAGATCCCCGTTTTCACGGGGATGACGAGCTTTATTAAATCAACTGCACCTTGAATGATATGGGTATATAAGGGGAGTGGTTTACTTCAACTTAGAACCCTAAAAATCAAGTCATACATCTTGAATGATTACAGGTATAAACGATTGATGCGTTGATAATTAACATCAAAAACAATGGGGTTATTGAACGCGAAAAGTAGCTAATTCCATACCATTATTAAGCTCTTCCACTAACCATAATGGTCTTTTTCCAAACCCTTTCCATGTTTTGCCTTCATCACTAGGGTGCTGGTATTTAATTTCAGCTTCAACACGCGGTTTGCGGGATGCTGTAATTGAAATTCGCATAGATTTTGCTACAGCGATAAGGGCAACAGATGGCGATACTTTTTTCTGCTTCGATAAAGAACGCACAGCATCTGCCACCAGCATGACATCAGTATCCTTACTATTTAATTCTGATGTTTTTTTTACTTTTAATTTCTTAATTTGTTTCTTTGACTTCGAAATTAGGCTTTGTAATTCTTTTTCCGATAACTGACCTAACTCTGTTGATAATTCATTCATCATGATTCTCCTTCCATAGGATTTAAAACAGAAATTCGATTATAACCCTATCAAACTAAAACCTCAAAAGAACAACTTTCTTTCAACTACTTACCTGCCGCCATTAATAACTCATATTTACCCTGTAACTGTTCTTCAGTTTCTTCATTGTCAGGATCTTTTGGAATACAATCAACAGGACAGACTTCTACACATTGTGGCTCATCAAAATGACCGACACATTCTGTACATAAAGCAGGATCAATTTCATAAATCTCATCACCCTGAGTAATCGCACTATTTGGGCACTCAGGTTCACACACATCACAGTTGATACATTCATCCGTTATAAATAACGACATTTAACACTCCAAATTAAAACTTATTTGATAGATCTTAGCGGTTATTGAACAACTAGATCAATTTAGCTTTCAATGCAGCTTCAACACAAGGTGCAACAAAGTCTGACACATCACCACCTAACGCCGCTATTTCACGCACTAAACTAGAAGAAATATAGGTAAATTGTTCTGCTGGCGTTAAGAACAGTGTTTCGATATCTGGCTGCATTTTGCGATTCATTCCAGCCAACTGAAATTCATGTTCAAAATCGGAAACGGCGCGTAATCCTCGAAGAATAACACCGGCTCCATTTTGCTTAGCAACATCAACTAATAGACCTTTAAAACCACATACCTCAACATTATTTAACTCTGATAATGTCTGTTTTGCTAAATCAACCCGCTCCTGCAAGCTAAATGTAGGCTCTTTACCGGGGTTAATCGCCACAGCAACAATGACACGGTTAAATAGCTTACTAGCACGCACAACGAGATCAATATGTCCCTTAGTGATGGGATCAAATGTGCCGGGGTAAATAGCGGTTGTTGTCACGTATCATCTCCTACATTATTTAAAAACAGGCAATATCTCACTTCACCTGCTTTTTTATCTTTTATTAACTGCCAATGATTAGGCAATTTTGGTAACTCACCCTTGCTAGGACACTCCAAGTAAATATGGGCATTATCACGCAAAGCACTTGTTTCAACTAACTGTTGCGCTATCTCTGTCCATAAATTTGCTTGGTATGGCGGGTCAATGAATACGATGTCATATTGCTCTGAATGCGTCGCCAAAAACTGCTGTGCTGTCATATTCTCAACATTACAATTTTCAGCAGCTAATAATGCCTTATTGTCTCGCAGCTGTTTAGCGGCTGTGGTATTAAATTCGACTAAAATAACACTTTCAGCACCACGTGAGGCGGCTTCAAAGCCCAAAGCACCACTACCTGAAAACAAGTCTAAGCAACGTGCACTCCCGATTACTGGCTGAAGCCAATTAAAGATTGTTTCTCTAACTCGATCAGGTGTCGGTCTTAAACCGTCAAGATCTGGAACAGGTAATTTACGACCACGCCAACGTCCAGAAATAATCCGACATTGTCCCATTTGTTTATTATTCTGCTTTGCCACCAACTAATACCGTAATCATTTTATCTGCTTTAACACGTCGAGAATACGCATCTTTTATTTGCTCAATTGTAATTGCATTTACTTTTGACTTAAATGTGTCTAAATAATCTAAAGGTAAACCATAGAAGCCTATCATTGCTAAATAGCCAGCAATTTTACTATTACTATCCAATCTTAGGGCAAAACCACCTGTAATATTTTGTTTTGCGGCAACTAACTCCGTTTCCGTCGGCCCTTTTTCAGTAAACACCTTTAAGGTATTTTTCATCACATTTAAGGCTTCTTCAGCTTGGTCGTTTCGGGTTTGCAAGCCAAACTGATACGGACCTAACTCTCTCATCGGTCTAAAGTAGCTATAAACACTATAAGATAAACCTCGCTTTTCACGCACTTCATTACTTAGCTGCGACACTAAGCCGCTACCGCCCAAAATATGATTACCAACATAGAGTGCAAAATAGTCTTTATCACCACGGTTCATCCCTACTTGTCCCATCACGATATGTGTTTGGCTAGATGGATGCTCAATAATGATTGTTTTCTCTTGTGATACAGCTGTCACTGGGGTTAATGCTTGTGCCGAGTCACCCGCTACGAGCCCTGACGATAGCTGCTCAGCAATACGTTTGGCTTCCTTAATTGTAACGGCACCGACTAAAACAATAACTGCATTTTTAGCCACATAATACTGTTGATAAAATGCCTTTAATGATGCAAGTGTCAGTGTTGAAACAGAGTCTTCATTGCCTGCTGGCATTGATGCATAACTATGTTCGCCATAGACATTACTATAAAAAGCCCGTGAAGCAAGTGCAGAAGGTGATTGCTTCTCAGCTTGCAAGCCAATCAACATTTGTTTTTTAATTCGTTCAAATGAGTTTTCTGGAAAATCAGGCTTGCTCAACACCTTGGTAAACATCGCTAATGCAGGGGTAAATGCCTCTTTCTCAGTTAACGTTCGTAAACTGACTACCGCCATATCTCGCTGGGATGAATTACCAAACTGGGCACCAACATCCTCAAACGCTATCGCAATCTGATCGGTATCTAAACCACCAGCACCTTCATTCAGCATGGCATTCGTCAATAATGCTAAACCTGACTGTTTGCCATCTCGTGCCGCACCGGCATCAAATGCAACGGTAATATCAACCATTGCTAACTCAGGTGCAGGGACAAAATAAACCTTAGCACCATTCTCTGTCTGCCAATGCTCAATATTGGGGCTGGCGTGTACTGATACCGTTAGCAATAAACTCAATAAAACACCTAATAGTTTAACGTCCATGACGAGCTCCTGCTGATGCTACGGGTCTTTTACTATCAAGAGGCATTGGAATAAGTTCAGCCACTGTTAACCCTTTATCTTTAAAGTATTTTTTCGCCACAGCTTGAACTTGCTCTGCGGTTACCGCTTGCACATTTGCCACATACTGATCAGTTAATTTCCAGTCCAGTCCTATTGTTTCTAACATGCCAATTTGCATTGCTTGATAAAACACACTATCTCGTTCATACACCGCGTTAGCCACAACTTGCGCTTTAATTCTGTGCAGCTCTTCTTCACTCACTAATTCTGTTTGTAGCTTTTCAATTTGGCCCATTACTGCCAGCTGTAGCTCTGCGATAGAGTTGCCTTTTGCCGGTGTGCCAACAACTAAAAACATATCTGCCAAACGAGAAAACAAGCCATAGCCAGCCCCCACACTAGCCGCCACTTCATCACCACGAACTAACTCGCGACTAAAACGAGCGCTTTGCCCCCCATCCAAAATACCCGCCAGCATTTCTAATGCATACGGTTCCCAGCTTTGTTCTTTATCTACCGTGTTCACAACAGGTACCTTCCACCCCATCATCATATAAGGTAATTCAGCAGGAGCTTGTACTTCAATTGTTCGTTTTCCTCGTTGCTCAACTTCTGTTTGAGGTTTCAATTGCGCAGTGGTTTCTGGTTTTAATGGGCCAAAATATTTTTTTGCTAAGTTATAAACAGCCTCAGGCTCAACATCACCTACAATGACTACTGTTGCATTATTCGGTGCATACCACTTCTGATACCACTGGCGTAAATCAGTCGCCTCATAATGGTTAATATCACTCATCCAACCAATAACGGGATGATGATAGGGACTATTCACAAAGGCCGTGGCGTTAAACGCTTCTCGAACTAAGGCATGTGGATTGTCTTCCGTGCGCATTCGACGTTCTTCCGCAACGACTTCGCGTTCTTTTAGCAATTCGGCCTCATCAATCACTAATTTGCGCATTCGTTCAGCTTCTAAACGAAAACTTACTTCTAAACGATCTTTCTCTAATGTTTGAAAATAAGCCGTATAGTCTCGACCAGTGAAGGCATTTTCACGGCCGCCATTGGCAGCAATAATCTGAGAAAATTCATTAGGGCCGAGGTTTTCAGTGCCCTTAAACATCATATGTTCAAGTACATGCGATATACCTGTAATGCCATTATGTTCGTAACTTGACCCCACTTTGTACCAGACTTGTGACACCACAACAGGCGCACGATGATCTTCCTTAACGATAAGTTTTAAGCCATTATCCAACTGATATTCACTCACATTAGCAGTGGCTATCACTGGTACGACTAACAATAATCCAATTATTCTTTTAAATTTAGTAAGCATATGCTTCTCACAACCGTGACATGATAAAATTTGTAGCAATTATAGTAAGTGTAACGACAAGCAGAGAATATGTTTAGTTTCCTAAGAAAAAAAAATAAAGTAACAGAAGAAGTTCAGCAAGACAGTGAACAATTAGAAACCCAAGTCACCGAGCTTGATAATACTAATGAGACATTGCCAACAGTCCAAGCTGAACCCACAGAACAAAAGACAAGCTTATTTGGCCGTTTAAAACAAAGTCTGAACCGTACAAGTTCTAAACTAACTGAAGGCTTTGCATCGCTCGTTCTTGGTAAAAAAGTCATTGATGATGACTTATTAGAAGAACTTGAGACACAATTGCTAACCGCCGACTTAGGTGTTGATGCCACGCAAACAATCATTGGTGACTTAACCCAACGTATTGCCCGTAAACAACTGGGTGATGCCGAAGCGCTTTTCACCGCACTGCGTGATGACATGGTTAAAATTCTCCAACCAAGTTGCATACCGTTAGTGATTCCTGAGCAAGAAGGTCCGTATGTCATTTTAATGGTCGGCATCAATGGCGTTGGTAAAACCACCACGATTGGTAAGCTGGCAAAACAATTCCAAAACCAAGGCAAGTCGGTCATGCTCGCAGCAGGTGATACCTTCCGTGCTGCGGCAGTAGAGCAACTTCAAGTTTGGGGTGAGCGTAATGATATTGCTGTTATCTCTCAACATAGTGGGGCAGATTCAGCATCTGTTATTTATGATGCATTACAGGCAGCTAAAGCACGAAATATAGATATTCTTATCGCTGATACTGCCGGTCGCTTGCATACTCAAACCAATCTAATGGAAGAGCTCAAAAAAGTAACTCGCGTGATGGGGAAACTCGATAATAGTGCCCCACATGAAGTCATGTTAGTACTGGATGCAGGTACTGGACAAAATGCGCTCTCTCAAGCCGTGCAATTTACTTCTGCGGCAGGCGTTTCAGGTATCACATTAACTAAATTAGATGGCACAGCTAAAGGCGGTATTATCTTTGCAATCGCTAAAAAGACAGGCCTACCTATCCGTTATATTGGTGTTGGCGAAGGGATTGATGATCTTCGCTCATTTCAGGCGGAAGAGTTTGTTGATGCACTTTTAGGTCGTGAAGACTAAAAAAGATGATTTTCTTTACTGACGTGTATAAACGTTACTCTAATCGGTTTGAAGCTTTATCGGGACTGAGCTTCCATATAAATAAAGGTGAAATGGCATTTCTGACGGGTCATTCAGGCGCAGGGAAAAGTACCCTACTGAAACTCATTGCCTTAATCGAACGCAGTTCTCATGGACAAGTGCTCGTTAACAATCAAAACCTAACGAGATTACCAAAACGAAAGATCCCTTATTACCGTCGCCAAATTGGTATTGTGTTCCAAGATCACAATTTATTACATGATCGTACTGTCTTTGATAATGTTGCTTTGCCACTGATTATTGCTGGTGAAAACCACCGAGAAATAGGTCGTCGGGTTCGGGCATCGTTAGATAAAGTAGGTTTGCTTGGCAAAGAACGTAGTTTACCGATTGCGTTATCAGGTGGTGAACAGCAACGTGTGGGAATTGCTCGAGCCGTCGTTAACCGCCCCCCTATCTTACTGGCTGATGAACCTACAGGTAACCTAGATCCTGAGTTATCTCGAGACATCATGTCCTTATTTGAGCAGTTTAACCAAGTAGGTACCACGGTCTTTATTGCCACTCATGATCTTGATTTAATTAATACATTGCCACACCGTCAGATCACGTTAGATTCTGGCCGTTTAGCTGAGCAGCGCTAATATGAACTTTCCAAAGTTAAACCTTGCAAACTATCTATTACGTCACTTACAAGTGATGTTATTTAGTTTGGGACAATTATGGCGGCAACCACTTTCAAGCATGATGACCATTATTGTCATTGGTATTGCTTTAGCGTTGCCTGCTGGCTTATATGTACTGCTAGATAATGTTAAACAAGTGAGTGACCAATGGGATGATGCCACTCAAATATCATTGTTTTTGCAACAAGATGTGAGCCCAGAACGCGCCACAAAATTAACGAGCCAACTGAAACAGTGGCCTCAAATCACCAATACTCACTACCAATCATCTAATCAATCGTTAGAAGAATTCCGTCAACTATCAGGATTAGGGACATTATTGGATAGCCTACCTAGCAACCCCTTACCTGCCATTATTATTATTCAACCCAATGAAAATGATCTTCGCCCTGATGCGATTGGTAGTTTATTAGCAAGAGTCGAAGCATTGCCAGAAGTTGAGCAAGCCCAACTCGATATGGAATGGCTATTACGCCTGCGTAGCATTAATAAAACAGTTGAACGTGGCATTAGTATTTTAGGGCTACTTTTATCATTAAGTGTTTTGCTTATTATCGGCAACACAATTCGCCTCGCAATTCTAAGCCGCCAAAGTGAAATCCGCGTTATTAAATTAGTGGGAGCCACCAATGCATTTGTTCGTCGGCCATTTTTATACACTGGCTTTTGGTATGGCATTCTTGGTGGACTAATGGCTTGGCTCACCCTGACGTTGAGCCTAAGCCTTATTAATAGCCCCGTAAATGAACTGGCTAAACTCTACAGCAGTCAATTTACCTTACATTGGCTATCAGCCCTATTGCTGGTTCTCTTACCTGCTACTGGATTAGTTTTAGGTGTGCTCGGAGCATGGATATCTGTTGGCCGACACCTAAGTAGTATTGAGCCAAGTTAAGTTCAAAGCGCTTCATAGCGTTCATTATTAAGGAACTTTCTCCTAAAAATCGTGTCTTAGTGTTTGAATTTACTAGTTTAATGTTACTATTGACCGAATGACTTCTATGGAGGCGACAAATATGACAACAGATGTAGCCAGCTACAATTTAGCTTTAGCTCCTATTGATAACTTGAGTTCTTACACTCAGGTCGTCCATAACACTCCGTTATTAACGGCTGATGAAGAGTACGACCTTGCTACGCGTTTACAACAGCATGGCGATCTTAAAGCGGCACACCGCTTAGTATTGTCACATCTTCGTTTTGTAAATCGTATCGCAAAAGGCTATGGTGGTTATGGCTTACCTGTCGCTGATTTGGTGCAAGAAGGTAATATTGGTTTGATGAAAGCGGTTAAACGTTTTGACCCTGATAAAGGTGTCCGTTTAGTCTCATTTGCTGTTCACTGGATCCGTGCTGAAATTCATGAATATGTGATCCGTAATTGGCGTATTGTTAAAATTGCGACAACGAAAGCACAGCGTAAACTATTTTTTAATCTTCGTAGTGCTAAAAAGCGCCTTGGTTGGATGAATCAAGAAGAAGTTGTCGCTATTGCTGAAGACTTAGGCGTTACGACTGAGAATGTGATGGAAATGGAACGTCGTCTAGCTTCTCCTGATGCCACATTTGATCTACCTTCTAATGCTGATGAAGAAGAAAATAGCTTTTCACCAGCAGCCTATTTAACAGGCCCTGAAAACTCTGACCCATCATTAGAAATAGAACAAATTGATTATGCCGATCATCAAGAGAAAAAACTGACGAATGCTTTAGCAACATTAGATGATCGCAGTCGTGATATTGTTAGCCAACGTTGGTTAAATGATGAAGGGAAATCGACATTACATACCTTAGCTGAGCAATATCAAGTATCGGCTGAGCGTATTCGCCAAATTGAAAATAATGCGATGAAAAAACTTAAAGTATTAATGGCCTAACGTTACAAAGTTACCAGACATAAAAAAGCCCGCATTAGCGGGCTTTTTTATGTCTATAAATTTTATATTTAGCGTTCAAGTAATGGTGTCTTGCCTGTTTTACCATCCCACTCTTCAGCATCATCTAATGCATCTTTTTTCTCTGCAATTACTGGCCAAACCCGAGATAATTCTTCATTAATTTGGATAAATTCATTTTGATCTTCAGGTAAGTCATCCTCAGAGAAAATGGCTTCAGCTGGACATTCAGGTTCACACAATGTGCAATCAATACATTCTTCAGGATCAATAACTAAAAAGTTAGGTCCTTCGTGGAAACAATCTACCGGACACACATCTACACAATCGGTATATTTACATTTAATACAGTTTTCAGTGACAACAAATGTCATGTTTAACTCTCCAAAACAAGCAAAGTACGAACTCGTACTACAATTTCAAATTGCAATTTTACATGATTTCAATCTAGTCTGGGCAATTTTAAGGTATGATCAATCGTATCTAGCCAAGGAATATTAACCATGCGTCGAATTGTGACTATTGCTGTTTTCATTACTGTTTTTGCGATTGGAGCAGCGTTTTCAGCCATTAATACAGATCCAATTGCTGTTAATTATTATCTTGGTTCTATTATTGCGCCATTATCAGTGATCATCGTTTTGTCGATCGTAGCAGGCATCATTTTAGGTGCAACAATCATCTTCAGCAGCACCTTACGATTACGCTATGAAAACCGCCGACTAAGTAAAAAACTCAAAGTGTCAGAACAAGAAATAGATAGTCTTCGTATCCTACCCATTAAAGATGAACACTAGGCTACTCTGCTATGGAATGGCTTTTCTTCTTACTTCCGCTCGCCGCATTATCAGGTTGGTTGGCTGCCCGTAATCATTACAAAAAACGTTATGCTAAACAAAGTAGTCCATTTAATCCTGACTACTTTAAAGGCTTAAATTATTTGCTTAATGAACAACCAGACAAAGCCATTGATGTTTTTATTCGCCTATTAGAAGTAAATAGTGAAACGGTTGAAACACATTTAGCCCTTGCTAATCTTTTTCGAAAACGTGGTGAAACAGACCGTGCTATTCGCATTCATCAAAACCTCATCGCTCGGCCAACATTGACGCAACAACAACGTAATCTAGCTCTTGCTGAGCTAGGGCTCGACTATATGAATGCGGGTGTGCTCGATCGCGCTGAACACCTCTTTCTTGAACTTTTAAATAGTCCCTCTCCTCCATTTCAGGCTTTTGAACAGTTACTTCGTATCTATGAGCAAGAAAAAGACTGGCCCAAAGCAATTGAAATGGCGAAAAAAATACAAGCTCAAGGTAAGAAAAATCTCGGCCCTGTCATTTCTCAGTTTTACTGTGAACTGGCTGAGAAGACGAGTCAAAACTCAACTAGTACAGTTCTTGAATTAATCAAGCACGCTCACGCCAATGACCCTAACTGCGTTCGAGCGACATTGATTGAAGCTAATGTACATATTAATGCTAATAAATTTCGCAAAGCATTAAAATTCTTACTTCATATTGAGCAACAAAATTACCTTTACCTTCCTGAGTCGTTACCACTATTACTTAAGTGCTATCAGCAACTTAATAAGCTGGATGCCTTTGAAAGTTGGTTGCATGCCCTACTTAAACGTCACCCCAACATGACAAGCGCTCGAATAATGCTTGCGGATGTCATCCAGCAGCAATATGGTGGTCAAAAAGCCCAAGATTATTTGCATCAACAACTGCAAGAACATCCATCCATTGAGGGGCTTCACACGCTTATTTCATTAGGTGAGCCGTCAAACCCTATTCTTGTGCCTTTAATTCAAGGCATAACAACGACATTAGTTCGCAGAGGGCACCGATATACTTGTCCACACTGCGGTTTTTCAGGAAAGAAATTACATTGGCATTGTCCAGGCTGTAAACGGTGGGGCACAATTCGTCCTACAGAAATCCACCTTTCCGCTTTAGAAACATTATTGGAGCCATCACATGAGTGATATTTCTATCTACCATAATCCTCGCTGTAGTAAATCTCGCCAAACATTAGCTTTATTAGAAGAGAATGGCATTAAAGCAGACGTCATTGAATATTTGAAAACACCGCCAACAGTTGAATCACTCGGCGATATTCTTGAGCAACTTGGCTTCACAGCTCGCCAACTACTACGCAAAGGCGAAGCTATTTATAAAGAACTGAACTTAAAAGATGAGACATTGACAGAGAACCAACTGATTCAAGCAATGTGTGAACATCCTAAACTTATTGAACGTCCTATCGTTATCCATAATGGCAAGGCAAAAATAGGTCGCCCACCTGAATCTGTTCTTGAGATTCTATAAATGACTGAAATTTTAGTGCTCTATTACAGTCAATCTGGTCATGTATTAAATATGGCTGAACAGATTGCTCGCGGTATTGAAACGATTGAAGGCTGTTCGGCACGACTGAGAACCGTCCCCAAAATATCAACCGTTTGTGAAGCAACAGAAGATACAATTCCTGAACAAGGTCATTTATATGTAAGCCCAGATGACTTAAAAGAATGTGATGGACTGGTCTTAGGTAGTCCTACTCGCTTTGGCAATATGGCTGCGCCGCTAAAATATTTTATTGATTCAACCAGTGATGTTTGGCTATCAGGATCGCTAATAGGAAAACCTGCCGCAGTATTCACCTCCACAGGTAGCCTTCATGGTGGACAAGAGTCCACCCTACTCTCAATGATGTTGCCCCTGATGCATCACGGCATGATAATAATGGGCTTGCCGTATAGTGAAACCACATTGATGACGACAACAGATGGTGGCACACCTTATGGAGCCAGCCACCTTGCGGGCAACAATAATGACCGTTCACTTAGTGATAATGAGGCTAAATTGTGTCGCGCATTAGGCCAACGTATCGCACTCACAGCAAAGACATTAATATCATGACACTCTTTTTCAAACGGCTTGCCTTATTCAGTTTTTTTGGTCTAATGATTTCATTAGCCTGCTGGATCACAATTGGTGAACACAGTAGTAATTACCCAACCTCAGCGTGGTTAATCATTGCTCTAGTGCCACTACTATTCCCCTTGAGAGGTTTGCTGCACGGAAAACCTTATACTCATGCATGGACCGGTTTCTTAATGTTATTTTACTTTGCACATGGTGTGGGTGAGGTTTATAGTGCTCAAGGGTTTGATTTATATGCAAGTTTAGAGGTATTATTTAGTTCTATGACATTTATTTCATCTATTGTATTTATTCGTTTAAATGCAAAGAGTGAGAAGTAAGCCTCAAAATACATCGCTATAATCGGCTATATTGAGCAAGTCTACTCTTTTGGGAGAGTTATTATGAGTACAATACCTGCCCTACAATCAGGCATTTCTGGCATTCAATCTGGTATGCAAAGCCTCAACCGTAATGCTGCTAAAATCGCTGATGCTAATGCGATTCAGTCCGGCGCAGATCTGACTGAACCTTTGGTTAATATGCTTCTTGATAAACAACAAATTCAAGCTTCTGCAAAAGTAGTTGAAGCTAGTAGTAATATGATTGGTAGCATTTTAGATATCAAGGCATAGCATGCACATTCATGCCACTACGGCATCCCCACCATTAGGTACAACACCGACAATACGGGTCAATTCCATTGCCAATAATAACGATGAAACAGTTGAACTATCAGAGCAAGATCTTCAACAAATTCAAGAGCTAAAATCACGAGATCAGCTTGTACGAGCACATGAGTCCGCCCATATTGCCGCAGGCAGTGGCATTACTCGTGGAGGTGCCAACTTCAGTTTTCAACGTGGCCCAGACGGTGTTCAATATGCCATCGGTGGTGAAGTCAAAATTGATGCTTCAAAAGTAGCAGGCGATCCCGAAGCCACTTTACAAAAAGCAGAACAAATTCAAGCGGCCGCCTTAGCCCCTACTCAACCATCAACACAAGATCGTAATGTCGCAGCAAAAGCAGCTCAAATGGCTGTTGAAGCACGAGCAGAAATCAATCAACAAGCCACCAGTACTGAAACATCTCAAACGACAATCATATCTTTTGTCGAAAAAGAAGCTGAGGAATTAACAGGGAATCTTCTTGATTTGACCACTTAATGCTAAAATAGCAGTCATTCTCCATTTAAATAACTAACACCACATTGGCATCTCACGACTTCCCACCTTTATCTCTAACAGAAATAAATACATTCCTTAAGCAAAGTACCATTAATAAACTTGATGAAATTCTGATTCATTCCTCAGTTCCATCAACAAATGATGAACTTTGGCAGCGACTCTCTCAGGGAAAAACAACTGCCGCAGTGTGCCTTAGTGAAACTCAAACAGCAGGCCGTGGTCGTCGTGGTGACGAATGGCAATCCCCCGCTTCTGGCAATCTTTACCTATCCATATCGTGGCCATTTCCCGCAGAAACAGTACAAAATGGCTTAAGCATTGCGATTGGTATAAGTTTGATAAATATACTCAAATCGGAAGGAATCAATAACTTACAACTAAAATGGCCAAATGACATTTTATATAAAAGACAAAAGCTAGCAGGAATTCTAGTAGAATCACGCTTCGGTAAAACATTGAATACCGTCATTGGCATTGGCCTTAACTTTAAGCTTCCAAGTGCCACCAAAAATAAAATACAACAACCAACCACCAGTCTTCAACAGCTTTGTACAGATGTACCCTGTCGAAATAGACTGGCAGGAAAAATTATTCAAACAATGATTAACACATTAGAACAGTTTCAAACTTCTGGATTACGTGACTTTATTCCACAGTGGTCATCCTATGATGCACTTGCCGATCAAGCAGTTACCTTAATTGATAAAGATAACCATACACATGTTATTGCTCGAGGCATCAATGAGCACGGCGAACTACAGTATCAACTAGACAATAAAATCCACACTCTATCCAATAGCCACGTAAGCATTAGGTTCTCATCATGAAATTATTAGTCGATATTGGTAACACTCGAATCAAATGGGCTCGCATCGAGTCAGGTCCAATAGATAGCCAAAGCTTTAACCGCAGTAAAACAGGTGTTAAAGCCTCATTGAACAGCCATTGGAAATCATTAGAAGACATCACTTCAGTCCATGTCTCTAATGTTGCAGGCGACAAAATCGCTCAGCAACTAACTGAATGGGTGGAAAAACAATGGAAGATTACTCCTGTTTTTGTACGCAGTGAGAAGAAACGCTTTGGCGTCACTAATTCTTATGACCAAGCAGAATTATTAGGTGTTGATCGCTGGTTGGCTCTAATTGCTGCTCGCCAACATGCACGACAAGCAACATGTGTTATTGACTGTGGTACGGCAATTACCGTTGATATTGTGACTAAATATGGTGCACATCAGGGCGGCATGATCCTGCCCGGCCTCACATTAATGCGCGAAACCCTGACAAACAATACCAGCGACTTAAATGAAACGGATGAATCAAGTGACTTTAGAACACTTGCCGTAAATACTCAAAGCGCAATTAAAGCTGGAACCCTCTACAGTGTTACCGCTACATTAGACCGTATCGTTGATGATCTTAAAGAACAATATAACAACCGTATTCGTTTCATCATTACAGGCGGCGATGCCGAGCTATTAAAGCCACTATTACCCTCATTCATTGCTCACTACCCTGATATCGTCTTAAAGGGCTTAGCGTATTATGCTCGCCAAGGTGATCGAAAGCCTAAACCGCAAGAAACTGTAGATACTACTGAAGTTGTAGAAGTAGCAGAAGTTTCTGAAACGGCAGAAGTTATTGAAACAGCAGAAGCTGTAGAAACAGCAGAAGTTGTTGAAACAGCAGAAGTTGTTGAAACAGCAGAGGTTGTTGAAACTACAGAAGTTATTGAAACAGCAGAAGTTGTTGAAACAGCAGAGGTTGTTGAAACAGCAGAGGTTGTTGAAACTACAGAGGTTGTTGAAACTACAGAAGTTGTAGAAACAGCAGAGGTTGTTGAAACTACAGAAGTTATTGAAACAGCAGAAGTTGTAGAAACAGCAGAGGTTGTTGAAACTACAGAAGTTATTGAAACTACAGAAGTTGTAGAAACAGCAGAGGTTGTTGAAACTACAGAAGTTATTGAAATAGCAGAAGTTGTTGACGCTGTTGACGCTGTTGACGCTGTTGACGCATAAAGTTTGTCAGACTACATTATCTAATGTAATCTTTCGCATCTAATTTGGAGAGCTGGCCGAGCGGCCGATGGCGCACGCCTGGAAAGTGTGTATAGGTTTATCCCTATCGAGGGTTCGAATCCCTCGCTCTCCGCCATATATAAAAACACCCTCAATTGAGGGTGTTTTTTTTATAATTCATCCCTACTTAAACACATTCCCAATTTCTATCCCCATACAGTTTCATTGATTATGGGTATCTAAGTAAAATAGTAATAGCCAAAGCCCTGAAAAACCCTTAAAATTACGCTTTCTATGGTGACCCGCACTGGTCTCCTCGCGACGATATGTTGGTTAGCCCGTCAGGCCCGGAAGGGAGCAGCGGAGCCTTCGGACTCGAGCGCCGAGATTTGGCTGGTGTGGGGCATCGCCCAATATGTTTGACCGAATAAAAAATTAAACATTATCGAAACTAGACACTAGGTATCACACCAGCATATGAGTTATTTGGTTCTCGCCCGAAAATGGCGACCTAAAACTTTTTCTGAAGTTGTCGGGCAACAGCATGTCCTCCGTGCTTTAATCAATGGTCTAGATCAAGATCGTTTACATCATGCTTTTTTGTTTTCTGGTACCCGTGGTGTAGGGAAAACAACGCTTTCGAGAATTCTTGCAAAATCACTCAATTGTGAGCAAGGTGTTAGTTCAACACCGTGTGGTGAATGTCAGAGTTGCCAAGAAGTTGATGCTGGACGTTTTGTTGATTTAATTGAAGTCGATGCTGCATCTCGTACTAAAGTCGATGATACGCGTGAACTATTAGATAATGTGCAATATGCTCCAAGCCGGGGGCGATATAAGGTTTATTTGATTGATGAAGTGCATATGCTGTCAACGAGCAGTTTTAATGCACTTTTAAAAACACTGGAAGAGCCCCCTCCTCACGTTAAGTTCTTATTTGCAACAACAGATCCTCAAAAATTACCTGTCACGATTTTATCGCGTTGCCTCCAATTTAATTTACGCCGAATAGAACTTGAGCAAATTTCTGATCATCTTGCCATGATCCTCAAACAGGAAGAGATTACCTTTGAAGCTAATGCGTTAACAGCATTAGCACGCGCTGCAGATGGTAGTATGCGTGATGCTTTGAGCTTATTAGACCAAGCCATTTCTTTTGGTGCAGGCACAGTTACTGCTGAGCATGTTCACCAAATGCTGGGCACCATTGAACAACAACAGTTATTCCACATTTTGACTGCGTTGATTAATCAAGATGGAAAAACGTTATTACAACAGTCTCAGGAACTTTCAGTTCAAGGCCGTGATTTTAACCTTGTACTTAATGCATTGCTCGCACTATTACAACGTTTAGCAACACTGCAATTAGTCCCTAACTTAGAAGTAACCGATGAGGATAATAGTGAGCAATTAAGCACTCTTAGCTCTCAAATCAGTCCGGAATCTGTTCAGTTACTTTATCAAATTGCATTACATGGAAAACGTGATCTTCCGTTTGCAGCCGATCCCAAAAGTGGCTTTGATATGACATTGCTGAGAATGCTAAGTTTTCAGCCCAAGAAAATCACCACTTCAATAAGGGATGTGGATAATACTCCACCGGTAACAGAGGTACAGCAACCATCGGCACCGACTAGCTCGCCTGTTAGCAAGTCAAGACCTCACGTTAAGGCATCAGAGCCAGAAAAAGAAAGCTACTCAATTCAGGACTCTGCACCAGCAGTAATTGCTGAAAAGCCACACGCTAAACCAGCCCAGAATATTGCATTATCAGCTGACAGCTGGACCTCAACCATTGCCAATTTGAAGCTTGCCGCCTTATCGCGTCAACTGGCTAACAATTGTGCATTCATCAGGTTTGATGATACAAAAATATATTTATCACTTGCACCAGAACTCGCTCACCTTGCTACTGATAAAGCAAAAGAACGACTTGAAACCGCATTAAAACAACATTTAAATAGTAATGTTTCAGTGGTGATTGAACACAATGATGCTCAACATCAATCAAATCAAACGTTGGCAACGCAACAAGCTGAGCATCAAACAAGCAGACAACAACAAGCAGTAGACTCTATTCACAATGATCCTACTGTTGACGCAATAAAACACGTTTTTAATGGCCAAGTCATTGAAAGTACGATTAAACCTATAGATTAAACGGGAGTCAATATGAAAGGCGGAATGGGTAACTTAATGAAGCAAGCACAGCAAATGCAAGCCAATATGGAAAAGGCTCAGCAAGAACTTGCTAATGTTGAAATCACCGGACAATCAGGTGGTGGTATGGTTAAAGTCGTTATGACTGGTAAGCACGATGTTAAACGTGTAAGCATTGAAGATGCACTACTGGAAGACGATAAAGAAATGTTAGAAGACTTAATTGCAGCTGCGGTAAATGATGCTGTTCGCCAAGTTGAGAAAACAAGCCAAGATCGTATGTCTGGCATGCTTCCTCCTGGCATGAAACTTCCATTTTAAGCTGATTACTCCTAAGTCATGGCAAATCTCGGTCCTAATATTGAACAATTAATTGAAGCTTTTCGCTGTTTACCCGGTGTTGGGCCAAAATCAGCTCAACGCATGACCTTTCACCTACTTGAACGTAATCGCGAAGGTGGGGAGCGTTTAGCCAAGTCACTAACTGACGCATTGACGAATGTTCATCATTGTCAGCAATGCAGGATATTAAGTGAAACTGAGTTATGCAATCGGTGTAGTGATGAGCAACGCCGACACGACCAGTTGTGTATTGTTGAAATGCCCAGCGATGTCTTAGCAATAGAACAAGCAACACATTATCAAGGTCAGTATTTTGTATTATCTGGCCACTTGTCACCATTAGATGGTATCGGCCCAGAAGCATTAGGTATTCCTCTGCTTATTGAGTTGTTTGATAAAGACTCCATTAAAGAGGTTATTCTTGCTACTAACCCCACTGTTGAAGGTGAAGCAACAGCACATTATTTAAGTCAGCTAGCTCACGCTAGACAAATTCATGTCACACGACTTGCACATGGTATCCCGCTTGGAGGCGAACTAGAATATGTTGATAGTGGTACACTATCTCATGCATTTTCGGGTCGAGAATCGATCTAAATAGAAATTAATGAAGAGTAGTCATTATGTCTGAGAAGCGCGCCCCTTTTGAGTTATTAAAAACATACTCAGGTCTTATTCATCGCCAGCCTCTTTTTATTACTAATCAGCTCGATGTTGAAAGTTACCACCTTTCTTTTTTAACAAAACAAGGTGAAAAGCTAAGTGATGATACAGAAGTACCAAAATTTATCGAGCAATTGCCAGCAATACTTCCAGCGATAAGCGAGCGACAAAAAGCATTATTATCTCTCCCAGAATCATGGCGTGAGGCGTTATTAAAAACAGATGACTCAGAGATTAACTTTACTCTCGATGTAAATGGTAATGATGAACCTAATATCAAAAATAGCCACTTCACATTTGCTCGCCATGCCTCATTAGATAAAGATAGTAGAGATAGCAGTACCTTACTTATTGATATTGAGGAATTTGACCCTAAAACACTAACAGAACACCTTCCGACTTGGCGTGAAAGACATTCAATTTTATGTGCAACAAATGTTAATCAAAGAGATGAATTTGCATTCTGTAAACAACATAATTTAGACTTACTTCAGGGCCAGTTTTATACTTTACCAGCTGCAAATGATAATCAAAAAATATCTCCCTCAACACAAGTTTTAATGGAGTTATTAGTTAAGTTACAAAACCCTGATATTGAAGCGAGTGAACTTGCCAGCACCATCAATTTAGATATTTCACTAAGTTATAAATTACTACGTTTAATTAATTCTGCTTTTTTTGGTCTTAGGAAAGAAGTCAGCAGTATCCAGCAAGCCATTGTTCTACTCGGCTTCACTAAAATTAAAACATGGGCGAGTTTGCTAAGCTTATCTGGTGTCGACGATAAACCAAAAGAATTACGCATTGTTGCAATGACGCGAGCAAAAATGTGTGAATTGCTGGCAAAATATTATAAAGGCCAAGCAGACATATTCTTTGCTGCCGGTTTATTCTCCACTTTAGATGCTCTTATGGATAAACCGTTATCATCACTGCTCAATAACTTGCCACTATCTCCCGAACTAGCTAATGCACTGAACAATCACTCTGGTGCTGCAGGACGCGCCTTGCAAGACGTTTTAAACTATGAAAAAGGTGACTGGGTAGCACTTGATGCATCGCCACTCCCGACAGAGGTGATTGCTAGAGCATATTTAGATGCGATTAATTGGGCCAAAGAACTCAATAGTCAACTACAAGACTAACAATGACCCTACCATGGTTATCATTGTCGAATGACTCTCAATTCCCCCCCGTTGAAGATGCATTTGATGATGGTCTAGTCGCTGCAGGAGGCGACCTATCGCCTGAGCGACTTCTTAACGCTTACCGTCATGGTTTATTTCCGTGGTTTAATGAAAATGACCCTATTTTATGGTGGAGCCCTAACCCCCGAATGGTTTTATTTACTGATAAAATAAAACTGTCTAAAAGTCTAAAAAAAACACTACGTACAACAACACTGACAATTAGCTTAGATCGAGAATTTGAGCAGGTTATGACGGCATGCTCTCTTCCCAGAACAGATATCAAAGATGCTCCTAATAGTGGCACATGGATCCATCCCGAAATGATCGATGCCTACATTCAGCTTCACCAACAAGGAAGTGCTCACAGCGTTGAATGCTGGCAAGATGATAAACTTGTTGGCGGTTTATATGGTGTTGCAATTGGTAAAATGTTTTTTGGTGAATCAATGTTTAGTTCTGTACGTGATAGCTCAAAAGTAGCATTAGTTGCTCTGTGCCAACAGTTACATCGCTGGGGGTTCGAGCTTATTGATTGCCAAGTATATTCAGAACACCTTGCAAGCTTAGGTGCTGAGGAAATAGATCGAGAAGACTTTATTAGCCATATTAACGATCTATCTCAGCAAGACACTCCTAACAGACCTTGGCAGATAGATACTGATCTGCCCACACACTTATGACTGATACTCTCACTTTTTATCAGGACACGCCTCACGATTGCTCTTATTTAGACGATCAGATGGCCCGTAATATTTACCCTGATCCCAATAAGCCAATGACTTACAGTCTATACAGTCACTTAATTCAACATGGGTTTAGACGTAGCGGTAATATCGCATATCGGCCTTATTGTTCAGATTGTAATGCCTGCGTACCTGTTCGCATCAATATTCAACAGTTCACACTAAGTCGAAGTCAACGACGCTGTTTAAAACGTAATCAGAACCTCACCATCACCCATCACCCAGCTACTTTTAACGATGAGCATTTTGAGCTCTATTGCCGCTATTTATCGGCCAGACATTTAAATGGTGGCATGGATAATCCAACCAAGGAAAGTTACTTAAACTTCCTGACCAGTGACTGGGGAAATACTAGTTTTATTGAAATTCGCAGTGAATCAAAGCTAATTGCTGTCGCAATAACAGATTATGTTGATAATGCTTTGTCAGCACTCTATACCTTCTTTGATCCTAATATGGCTCAATACAGCTTAGGAACCTATGCTATTCTCCAACAAATCAATATCGCCCAAAAGCAAGGCCTATCATGGCTTTACCTAGGGTATTGGATTAAAGACTGTCAAAAAATGCAATACAAACAAAACTTCTCAGCCATTGAGGGATATATTGATCAGCAATGGCAAGCGTTAGAATCATGAAAAACGTTGAATAATCAGTAGTTTTACGGCAAAATGGGCATTTAACTTAGAAAATATAGAACAGACATTTTATGGCAAAAGAAGAACATATTGAATTTGAAGGCACCGTTATTGATACAATGCCTAACACCACATTTCGTGTTGAACTAGAAAATGGCCACGTTGTAACGGCTCATATTTCTGGCAAAATGCGTAAAAACTACATCCGAATTTTAACGGGTGATAAAGTTACTGTTCAACTCACTCCATACGATTTAAGTAAAGGACGCATTACTTACCGTGCACGCTAATAGGTAAGTAAACTTTACTGTCTGCTGAACATCCAAACAACGCCTTAAAAGGAACTCTGGGTGATATTTTCATTAAAAGCTAAAATAGATAGCAGTAAAACTGCTGGGGTTTCTATCTCAGCAGAAGGCATTGCCTTAGCAATTATTGAACACAACACGATAAGTCCTATACTGCAATACGCACAATTTCATCCGTGCTCCCCCAATGGACAGGCAAGCTTACTTGCTGAGTTAGTTAGACAACACCAGCTTGATAAACTGCCCTGCAATTTGGTGTTATCACCGGAAGAGTATCAACTGACTCAAGTTGATGCTCCCGAAGTACCCAAACAGGAACTCAAAGCAGCATTACATTGGCAGGTTAAAGATCTGATTGATTTTCATATTGATGATGCCGTTATCGATCTTATCGAACTCCCCAACAATAGTACATCGGGCAAGAAGCAGTTGCTTGTCGTAGCCAGTCGTCAGTCTATTATTCAATCACATGTTGATTTATTACGAGCGGCTAACTGCAATTTAGAAACGATAGATATTGCTGCTCAGTCGGCACGAAATATTATCAGCCACCTTCCATTAGATAATGATAGTGTTGGTTTATTAAACTTGTGGGATAACCTGTCTAAACTCAGCGTCCTCTTAGATAATGATATTTATATCAATCGTTCATCAAGTATTGGCGCGCAATCTCTCTCATTTATTTCTGAGGATGACATCAGTAGTCAGTCAATTCTCGATTCATTAGCCTTAGAATTACAACGCACTTTTGATTATTTCGAGAGTCACTCACGTCAAGCAGCCATTACCCATTTACTGATTCTAAATAATGGACAATCAATTGATAATTTAAACCACCTACTCCAGCAAAGGTTAGGGGTTGAATGTCAAACTGTAGATCTAAAAGACAGTCTTACTTTTAGTGACTCAATAAATACTGTTAGCAATAATTGCTTAATGGCTATTGGTGGCGCTTTGAGGAGTCATCACTAGTGCAAGAAATTAATTTATATCAATCACAATTTCAGCCAACGACGGTAATCCTTCCTTCTCGTCAGGTATTTCTGATTGTCATCCTTTTTATTACTATTCTATCTGTTATAAGTCTATATTCGAGCCAAAAAAATAGCGTACTTGAAAAGTCAATACGTCAACAACAGCAACAGATGATTAGCGGCATAGAAGCATCGACAGCGAGTCCGCTTCTCAATGCAGAACTACGTACTTTAGAACGTAAACAACAACAAAAGAAGATGCTTCTTGATTACCTAACTCAGCAAAGTTTTGGTAATTCACAGGGGTTTTCTAAAACACTACGGACCTTATCCCAGCAAAAAATTAACAATGTCTGGTTAACCCAATTTTCATTACTCAATGGCGGGCAAACAATCACACTACACGGTGAAGCTTTGCAGTCGAGTCAAATTCCACTCTATATTGATAGTTTAGGTGAGTCGCCCCACTTTCATGGCAAACAATTTTCTGTTTTCCAATTGCAACAGCCAAAGAATAACACCACACGCTATACGTTCAAACTTCATTCAGAACAAAAGACAGGGAGTATTAAGTGAAACAACACTTTCAAGCACTGTCTAATTATTTAGAAGCCCTGAGTGTACGTGAACGTGCCTTGGTATTATTCGTATCAATGGCTATTATTTATGCAGTATGGGATGGGCTATTATTTAGTAAACAAGGGCAGCACTACCAACATTTACTCAGTAAACAGCAACACTTTTTTGAACAGCAGCAAGCAAGAGATGCAGCCATTGCAAAAACAACGGCAATACTCATTGCCAAACAACGAACGGCGGAACAAAATAAACACGCTGTCAATCAAGCACAGCAATCATTACAGGCAACAAAACTGCAATTAGATTCCGTACTAAACCGATTAGTCCCCCCCACTAAAATAACAGAGTTATTACGCAGTTTATTATTGCAAACACACGGCCTTAAGTTGCTTAGCCTTAGTAATGAAGCCGTTGAAAATATATCTTTAAATAATAGTAATGAAGAGCAAGCAGAGCAACCTAATGATGCTGTTACAACCTTACTTTACAAGCACTCAACAACACTCAAGCTCTCAGGAAACTACCAGCAACTTTACCAATACTTATCTGCATTAGAAAACTCTGAATGGGGATTGTATTGGGATATGTTGGATTACAAAGTAGTAGAGTATCCTAAAGCAGAAATAAGCATCAAAGTACATACTATCAGTACCGATGAATATTGGATTGGCTTATAAAATGACAACTAAAAATCAATTTATTGCATTATTTGTAGTTCTATTTTCGCTAGAAGCTTGGGCTGCTGAGCACATCTCCGATCCAACCATGCCTGCAAATTACAAAGCCGCGATGATAGTCAGCACTTCTGAGCAATCATTATTACCTGAACATTACGAATGGGTACTCAACTCAACCATTATTTCCCCTCACCTAAAGCTTGCTATCATCAATGGTAGACAACTAAAGCTTGGAGAAAGTATAAATGGGGCAACGTTAAAACGTATTGAGCACCAGCAAGTTGAACTTAGCTACCAAGAACAAACAATCACACTATTACTACATCATTCGTTCATTAGCCAAATAAAGTCTAGTTCTAAGCCTTAGCCTTATTTACGAAACATCTGACCTAACGTCAATACAGCAAGTGATATAAAGGCAACAAGCGTCCAACTAGGGATGCTCAGGCCCATAAACGTCCATAGCACCTCAGCACATTCACCCGAACCACGCATCACCATCTTAATGGCATCTGCCAATGGGAAGTTATCCAACATAAAGTTTAAGCCAGGCCCACAGCTAGGAACCTGATCTTCAGGCAAGTTTTGCAACCATACATGGCGGGCTGAAATACTTGCCCCAATGAGTGCAAATAGTCCAGCAATAGCACCGTAAACCTTAACTCCAAGTTTAGCTGGGTTGTGTATTACAGCTATGAACAATACAACACCAACGAACAAAGTAAAGACACGCTGCAATATGCATAGTGGGCAGGGCTCCAAATGATCAACAAACTGGAAGTAACCAGCAATTGATAACATTGATGCACAAAATAAAAAGCCCATAAAAAATAAACCACGAGACGACAACATTGCTTACTCCAATTAATAATTATGTGCTAAGTTACCTTAAACACTTGCTAGTTTAAAGGGAAAATAAAATGAATGAACAAGAACTAGAGAAAAAACTAATTGCTGCTTACGACAAAATGATGGGACGCATTGAGCAGCTTCTTGATTCTGCAGAGCAACAAGCCTTGCCTGTATTGCAAAAAAATATAGAAAAAGCAAAACAGCAAGCCATTGAATTAAAAGAAATCAGTAAAGAAGAAGCTGAAAAACTAGGAAATTACCTACGTCGTGACTTACACGATGCAGCAGAACATCTTGAACATACTGGCCAAGAATTATCGACATGGTTGAACTTTGATCTCAAATTAATCGAAGAAAGGATCTTAGAGGTTTTTAGCAAAGTAGCCGACAAAACACGCTTAGAGCTTGCGCAACTTGCCGAACAAGCAAAACGTGCTACTGAATATCATACGGGTGAAATTACAAGTATCGGTACACTTACTTGTCAAAGCTGTGGCGCAGTCATGAACTTCAAAAAGACGAGTCGAATTCCTCCGTGCCCTAAATGCCATAAAACAGCATTTACACGTACGAAAAAGAAAAACAGCTAACTAATCTTGACTCTCTGAGAGCCAGTTCCAACCACCTTCAGCAATTAATTGACATAATAAATTTGCCGATGGCACATCTTTTTTAAGTTGCTGCCAGTCAGCACGTGTTATCACACTATTTTCAGCTAAAAGTGGTAAATTATCCTGACCCTGCATATCTAAGCAGTATGCTTCACCAGCCATAAACAATTGACCACCTCGCTCATTTTTGGCCCAAGCAAAGCGATAATATAAATTCCGACTCAGACTATCACCACTGTCAAACTGGCTTGTAATGTCATCTATTGTTGGCAAGTCAGATAATGACTCCTGAGCTATATTAGCCAAACTAGATTTTGTATCTGTTACGAATTTTCCTAAAGCACTCGCTAAGACGGGCTCCGCCTCATCAATACTTTGGTGCAACAATTGTTTTAGCCTTATTATCGCATCGCTATTAATTTCACTGCCATATTCACTCACCGCTAGTTCAGGGTCTGTATAGCGGCTTTTCCCCAAATCATGCTCTAACAGGGTATTAATAACTGAGTCTAATAGGTCAGTACGACTCGGAGCTCTAAAGCCAAATGAAAAGGTCATACCATCATCTAACGCAACACCATGGTGAGCAAAGTGTGGAGGCAAATACAGTATATCCCCCGGCTCTAAGATCCACTCTTCATCTGGGTTAAATTCAGCTAATATTTGTAGATTAAGCCCTTCGATCAATTGGGCATTATGAACCGGTTTATCACCGATCTGCCAACGCCGTGTTCCCATAGCCTGCAACAAGAACACATCGTAGCCATCGGTATGAGGCCCTACCGTACCATGCTCAGGCGCATAACTAACCATTAAGTCATCACGACGCCAGTCAGGGATAAAACGAAAGGGATCAAGTAGGTATTGTAGCTCTGGTAAGTGCTTCTCAACATCTTGTACAAGCATTGTCCAATGTGTTTCTGGCAAGCGAGCAAAGTCATCTTCTGATAATGGCCCATTTGTAACTTGCCATGCACCCTCTTGGCCATTTTCTTCAATTAGACGAGATTCTATTTCTGGCTCACAGGCTAACCCTGCCAAATCATCCGGAGAAATGGGCGTTTCAAAGTCTACAAATGCTTGCCGGATTAATAGTGGCTTTTTCTGCCAATAGTGCTCTAAAAATTCTTGCTGGCTTAAGCCTGTATTAAAAAATTCTGTCATAAAAAATTAACTAACAGATTCAACTTGAAACACAACATTGTTCACACTCACTATTTTTATTTTAGTACCTGCGGGACAATCATCGCCCTCTATCTTCCACGTGGAATCATCCACTTTAACTTTACCTTGCCCATCAATAATCGCTTCTTTCAAAGTAATAACACGACCAACATATTGTTCTCCGCGACGATTAAGTAGAGGTTCATCTGTCGCTATCGGGTTCTTACTATAATAATGTCGCCAAGCAACAATACTTATCACTGAAAGAATAGCGAATAAAAACACTTGATATTCCCACTCCATTCCTGGAATCAGATACAAAGCCACTCCTGTCATGAATGCAGCAACAGCCATCCATAAGGCAAAAAAGCTAGGTGCTAATATTTCAATAATGACAAGAGCGACAGCAATCATCCACCAATGCCAAAAATCAGGTACAAATAATTCCATTATAACTATCCTTTGTTAAAGGTATTTTTGGCTAATTCGGCAATACCACCCAAAGAGCCAATAACACTACTTGCTTCAAGTGGCATAAAGATCACCTTACTATTCTCTGCTGAAGCCACATCTTTCAGTGATTCAATATATTTCTGAGCAATAAAGTAATTAATAGCTTGAATATCACCTTTAGCAATCGCCTCTGAAACAACAAATGTTGCTCGAGCTTCGGCTTCAGCTAGACGTTCACGAGCTTCAGCATCACGAAATGCTGCTTCACGTCGCCCTTCCGCATCAAGAACAACTGCTTGCTTTTCACCTTCTGCTTTTAATATTTCAGATTGACGTAGGCCTTCTGCCTCTAAAATATTGGCACGTTTTTCACGTTCAGCTTTCATTTGACGCCCCATTGCTTCAACTAAATCAGCAGGTGGTGCAATATCTTTAATCTCAATGCGGGTTACCTTCACGCCCCATGGTGTCGTTGCATCATCTACAACACCTAATAATCGGGCATTAATTTCATCACGTTTAGAGAGTAGCTCATCTAGATCCATCGACCCCATAACAGTACGAATATTAGTTTGAGTTAAATTCAAAATTGCATGATTCAAATTGTTCACTTCATACGCCGCTTTGGCCGCATCAACTATTTGAAAAAACACCACCCCATCAACTCGTACCATGGCATTATCTTTAGTAATAACTTCTTGGGATTGAACATCTAGAACCTGCTCCATCATATTAATTTTGGCACCGATACTATCCATCACCGGAACAATCAAATTCAACCCTGGTCGTAACGTTTTGGTATAGCGGCCAAATCGCTCTACCGTCCACTCACTTCCTTGTTGTACTGATTTCACCCCCATCAGTATAATTACGATGGCAAGTACTAGAAAAAAGAGTACAAATACAGAAAAGCCTTCCATTAGATTTCTCCCAAATTATTGATGATTAATAAGTGTTAATAATAACAGTACTATCGTAGTACAGTAAATTTAGAATGGAGCAGATGTAGCCAAATCACTTGAAATTGACCAGAAGACTACTAACTTTTTCATAGGCTTGCTGTAATTCTTCCATCTTTTGTGTTGCAACGTCTGTATTTTTATACTCATATTTATCAATGAGTTCATTCCCAATGGCTTCCATTTCTTCATGCTTCTGACCAAGAGAATCTAACCATTCATCTGAAAATAGTGCTTCTTTTCTTAACCGTCTTCTCCAGGCTTTTAAATGCGTTTTCTTAACGCGTTCAATTGAGCAAACATCACCAGTACCCTGTAGAAAAGCAAGTTTCTTCTTTATACCCTCGAGCCAATATTGAGATGTCAGAGTTAGTAAGTTTATATTTTGTTCTTGTACTGTTAACTCTTTTTGACCGTTGATTAACCATTCTTGATTCGGAATATAGCTCTTTAACCATGTCGGCAACTCCATTGCAGGCATTGGTCTTGCAATTCCATAACCTTGGGCTTCTTCACAGCCCATAAGAAGGAGCATGACTCCATGCGATGTTGTTTCTACACCTTCTGCAATTACCTCACGGTTAAATGATTCGGCTAAGCCAATAATGCCATCAATAATTGCATAATCATTTGGATCGTCTAAGATATCTCGCACAAAGCTTTGATCAATTTTAATCGTTTGAGCAGATAAGTTTCTCATATGAGTTAATGAGGAATAGCCTGTACCAAAGTCATCTAAAGCGACACAAATTCCTAGTTCATCTTGGCAGGTTTTTATAAGTTGGCTAATGGCTTTGACATCACCTAACGCACTGCTCTCTAATATTTCCAGTTGCAAATACTGTGAGCTTACATCAGCATATTTTTCTAACGTATCATTGAGAACAGTAAAAAATAGAGCTGATTGCAAGTGATGGGATGAGATATTGATACTGACTTCTAATTCTATTCCTTGCTTTTTCCAACTATCAAGTTGCATCAATGCCTGCTCGATCACCCAGTTACCTAAAGTTATATCTAAATCCGTGCCCTCTAGAATTGGTAAAAATTCCATTGGGGGAATTAATCCTTTTTCTGGGTGCAACCACCGAATTAATGCTTCTACCCCAAACACTTTGCCTGTTTTCATATTTACCTTAGGCTGGTAATACATACAAAGTTGATCATCTCGTAATGCCTGTTCAATTTCATTTAAACGATCAATTTTCTGAATAACTTCTTTATCTTGCTCAGCATTAAACAAATGGTATCGATTCTTACCTTCAAGCTTAGCTTGATACATGGCTTGATCGGCATGTCTCAGTAAAGTATCTAGATCTGCATTATCCAACGGGTATAGTGTAAATCCACTTGATGCGCCTATAGCAATGGTCAGTCCATTTATGAAATAAGGTTGAGATAGTGCGTAATGCAACCTCGTCATCATTTTCTCGCACTGTTCTACCGCCCCTATTCCTCCCAGTAATAATGCAAACTCATCTCCTCCTTGACGAGATACAGTATCCTCTTCTCTAATAACGGACTTAATTCTCTCAGAGACAATTATCAGTAGTTCATCACCTATTTCATGGCCATAATTATCATTAACGGGTTTGAAATCATCCAAATCAAGAAAACAGACCGCGAGTTGCGTTGATGTTCGTTTACTATGAGCAATAGCTTGTGAAAATCTATCTGCAAACAGTGTTCTATTGGGTAATTGAGTCAACACATCATAATGTGCTAACTGTAACAGCGTGTCCTGATGCTGTTTATTTTCAGTAATATCGGAAAACATGCCGACATAATGTAAAACCTTGCCCTCATCATCTTGAATAGAAGAAATATTCAATAACTCGGCATAAAGTTCACCATTTTTCTTACGGTTCCAGACTTCCCCATGCCAGTTTCCAGTATTATTCACATCAGCCCACATTTGAGCATAAAACTCTTGGCTTTGCTTTCCTGAGCTAAATAGACTGGGGTTGTTACCTATAATCTCTTCGCGACTATAGCCAGATATAAAACTCACCGATGGATTAACATCAATAATAATACCAGCGGGATCAGTAATAATAATTCCTTCATGAGCTTCGCCAAATACTAATGATGATAACTTAAGATCATCTTCAGTTCGTTTGCGTTCAGTGATATCACGAATAAAGGCATTAAACTCATAGCCATTTTCTACTTTAATGGGGGAAACTGTTAATTCGATAGGAAATTCATGACCATCAGAATGTAATGCTTCAATTTCAACTAAAGCGTTAAGGGCTCTAGTCTTTCCTGTCTCTAAAAAGTGTTGCAGCCCTTTTATATGACGGCCACGGTAGCGAAAAGGAATAATGTAGTCATGTAGCTTTTTACCCAGAATTTCGCTTGATGACCAACCAAATATAGTCTCAGCCTGATAATTCCAACCGATTACATCTCCATTAATACTCATTTGAATAACGGCATCTTGCGAAGAATCAATAATTGCCCGAATACGAGCTGCACCTTGTTTTTCTGCTTCTATGAGTGACGCAATATTGTCAGCCATTGAATTAAAACTTCGTCCTATCGCTGAGAAGTCGCTGTTAGCGTTAAGCTCAACTCGTTTACTAAAGTTACCTTTTGAAAAAGAGGTCGTAAAAGCTGAAATAGCTCTAATGCTAGAAATAGTAGCTAAGTAAATACCTGTAGAAAAATACCATACGATTAAAACCATTATAAAAACTACAGAAGTACTAATTAATAATGTTTCTTTTGCCTTAATAAGCCGTTTATTAATCAAGTGTTTCGTTGTTGGTAATAATGTTTCATATAATGTGTCATAACTACTATCAATAGCGACAGTCATTAAGT
>WTAY01000132.1 GCA_013139345.1 Methylophaga sp.
AAATTTGGTCGCCAAGAAATCACTTACCGCGGTGCTCCATTTCATCGTTTTATCGGTACTGTTTTATGGCGTCAAAATCACCAATCATTTGATGGATTGACATTAAGTAATACTTCTATTGCGGATACTGAGGTGAACTATGCGTATATCAATAAAAGACATACGATTACTGGTGGTACACAGGAAATGGATTCACATTTAGTAAACATTAAATATAAAGGTTTACCATTTGGAACATTAGAAGGGTATGGTTACTTCCTTGAATTTGAAGAAGCCCCTACATCATCATCTAAAACATTAGGTTTACGTTTTTCAGGTGCTAAAGCAGTATCTGAAGATGTGAAAGTTATCTACACGGCAGAATATGCAAAGCAAGATGACTATAAAGACGGCACAATGGAAGGTCAAAACTATTACCTTGGTGAACTAGGTGCTAAATATAAAGGTTGGTTGGCTAAATTCTCATATGAAATGCAGCAAGGTGATGGAACTGATGCATTTACAACACCATTAGGTACTAATCATGCCTTCCAAGGTTGGGCTGATGTATTTCTGAATACAAAAAATGCTACGGGCGGTCGTGGACTTGAAGATATGTACTTCACGGTTGTAGGTAAAGTATTGGGCGCTAAAGTTGTGGCTGTTTACCATGATTTTGAAACGGATCAAGATGGTTTAGATGCCGGTGAAGAATTTGATATTCTGGCCCAAAAAACTTTTAAAGAGCATTACACAGTTGGTGTGAAATACTCTGATTACGATGCAGGCGATGCGGCCTTAAATCTAGTCGATACAGAAAAGTTCTGGCTCTACGGTCAAATTAAGTTCTAAGCGAATTTAATAGCATAAGAATAAGATAGGCAATAAATCATATGGTTTATTGCCTTTTTTTGTAAATAAAGAAAATGTGATATGTCTGTGAAGAGTGTAATAAGTATGTGATTGAGGATATTAATTGCAATGTAATAATTCTAGGCTTGTTTTTTGCTTGTAAGAATATAAGTTAAGGTAAATTTGAGTAAGGATATAAAGGTATGAATGTCGCGATACAGTTAATGAATAAATTAAGCTACCCAAAGAAAATGCTACTGATCTCTATAGTGTTTTTAGTACCGATCGTTTTATTAATAACGTTACTTTTGAGCCAGTTAGGTAGTGGTATAGCCACTGCTGAGAAAGAAACTAGAGGTTTGGAGTTTGTTAAAACCGTGCGTCAAATGTACCAACACTTGCCGCAGCATCGAGGAATGACGAATGCTTATTTAAACGGTTCGAGTAGCTTTAAAAGTAAAATCCTTAGTAAGAGAAAGGAAATAGTTGCCGATATTGCAGCAATTGATGCCGTTAATAGCCGCCTTGGTGAGGAATTTAGCACTCAGTCACTATGGGCAGAAATCAAACAAGATTGGAAACAACTTGAGCCTAATGCGTTTTATAATCCTGCAAAGCAAACTTTCCAAGAACATACGGCATTAATTGCTAAGATTTATACATTATTTGAACATATAAGTAATAAGTCTGGTTTGGTGCTTGATCCTGAGTTGAATACTTTCTACATCATGGATGCGATTGTGTATCGACTACCAAATGTAACAGAAAATTTAGGTCAATCACGAGGTATGGGCTCAGGTATCGCTGCGGGCGGTACTATTAGTCTTGACCAGCGAATAGCATTAGGAACACTATTAGCGAGAATTGAAAGTAATGCTAAAGCTGTAAATGATGGCATGGCTATAGCCTTGGAAGAAAATCCACAGCTTAAAGTTGAGCTGTCAGCACTATTAGAAAGTTCAAAATCAGCAACAGATAACTTTATTGATAAGGTGACCTCTGAATTGTTAACTGCTGAATTTATCAGCAGTAACTCATCTGATATTTTTGCAGCAGGTACTGCAGCAATTAAGGCGAACTACCAAGTCTATGATACTTTGGTTCCAGTATTAGATAGATTGTTTCAAGATCGGGTTGATAGGTTTGCAAGTCAGCGCCTTACAACATTGGTAACCGTATTAATTACGTTACTGATCGCAATTTATTTATTTGTGGGTTTTTATAAGTCAATGATTACTGCTGTGCAAAAACTTCGAGCGGCAACGCAGAGAGTTTCTGATGGTGATCTCACCATAAATGTAGATTGTGGCACTGAAGATGAGTTGAAAGAAGTCGAAGTTGCTCTAAATGCGATGGTTAAGCATTTAAATACCACGGTTAAAAGCCTAGGTTCAAATGCATCTTTATTAGCATCAGCATCAGAAGAATTATCGGCAACAACAAGTCAGGCACGTGCTGGTGCTCAAGAACAGCAACAGCAAACAGATCAGATTGCAACAGCAATGAATGAAATGACCTCAACAGTGCAAGAGATTGCTAGAAATGCAGAACTCGTGGCTGCGGAGTCACATACTGCAGATCGTGAAGCGAAAGAAGGTAGTACTATTATTTCGGCTACCATTAAATCTATTACGGATCTTTCAGGTGAAGTCGGTGAAGCTGCAGAGGTTATTCATCAACTTGAGAAAAATAGTAACGATATAGGTACAGTATTAGACGTTATTAAAAGCATTGCAGAACAAACCAACCTTCTTGCTTTGAATGCCGCTATTGAGGCTGCTCGTGCCGGTGAGCATGGACGAGGATTTGCCGTGGTTGCCGATGAAGTAAGAACATTAGCAAGTCGAACACAAGAATCCACAGAACAAATTCAGAACATGGTGAGTAGTCTGCAAACTCATACGCATAAAGCGGTTGAGGTAATGGACTCTGATACAAAACATGCAATGAAAATGGCAGAATCAACAGGTAGTGCTACTGAGTCTATCGATCGTATCGTTGAATCTGTGACTAAAATATCCGATATGAGCACACAGGTTGCCAGTGCTTCTGAAGAACAAAGTTTGGTATCTGAAGAGATTAACCGGAATATTGTTCGTATTGCAGATCTTTCTGTAGAAAGTATGAGTGGTTCAGAACAGATCGCACTAGGTAGTGATGAGTTGGCTAAGTTAGCCAGTGAACTTGAAATGGTTGTTGCTCATTTCAAAGTGTAATGACTTAAATAAAAATATGTTTGTTATATAAGAAACATGTTTTTATGGAAATAATTAAAAGGGCTATTACGTTAAAAGTAATAGCCCTTTTTTTTAGTAAGAATTTGATAATATCATTATGATTAAATGAGATAGTAGTACGGTGTAGTGGGGTATACTATTGCTTTTTGTTTATGGCAAAGCAGAAGTAGATTTCATACGGAAAATATGGCTCTAGAAGTAAAAAATATACATTGTTCTCGCGGTCATCGCCAACTTTTTACTGGATTGAATTTTAGTTTGAATTCAGGTGAAGTGTTGTTAGTTGAGGGCAAAAATGGCAGTGGTAAAAGTACATTACTAAAAATAGTGTCGGGTCTTCGTCGTCCTGATTCTGGTGATGTTCTGTGGAATAAACAAAGCCTATCGTCTATTTTTTCAGAATATACACAACAATTAGTATGGCTAAGTCATCGCAATGGTATTAATGATAGTTTGACGGCGAAAGAGAATATTCAGGTTTCAATAAGTTTATCTAAATCAACAGATGTAAATATTAAGAAGGTGTTAGAAAAGATAGGTTTAAATGCGTATGCCAATACACCGGTTCGACAGTTTTCAGCAGGAATGAAAAGAAGGTTGGCCTTATCTAGGCTACTCACTCAAAAAGCACAATTATGGGTTTTGGATGAACCACAAGGCGCTTTAGATAAAGCAGGAATAAAGTTGTTAGAGAGCTTAGTGGAAGAACATGTGGCAAATGACGGCATGGTGATTATGTCATCTCATCATGATGTTCAATTTGAAAACATTACCATTAACACGTTGCAGTTATATACCCATGATAAATGAAGATGTAGATTCTACCCTCTGTCATCCTCGAGTGTTTTTATCGAGGATCTATTGTCTTAAACAGATCCCAGCTAAAAGCTGCTGGGATGACGAAATAAAAAATCTGCATATTGAATGAGTATCGGTATAGATCATATGACGACATTCCACAGCCTTTACTTATTGATCAGCAGAGAGTTTTTGATTGCGTTTCGACATCGCCATGAAGCATTAAATCCGTTACTGTTTTTTGTTTTAGTATGCTTATTATTTCCCTTGGGCATTGGTCCTTCTCCACAACTCTTAAATACCATTGCACCAGGTATTATTTGGGCGGCAGCATTACTCGCTATTTTAATGTCTCTGGGCAATGTGTTTCGAGCAGAATATGAGGATGGTACGCTGGAATTAATGGTGCTGGCAAACCAGCCTTTAGTGGTGCTCACGCTAATTAAATTACTCGCCCATTGGTTGCTGAATGTATTTCCATTGATTTTACTTTCTCCCATTATTGCATCTGCATTGGGTATGGACTTTGACGTTCAAATCACACTAATTTCAAGTTTATTACTAGGCACGCCTGTACTTTTATTAGTGGGAGCAACGGTTGCAACATTAACACTGGTGATTCCACAAAATGGAATGTTATTAGCTTTGCTTGTTTTGCCTTTATATGTACCTGTACTAATATTTGGCAGCAGTGCTGTTAGTGCAACAGCGATAGGTATGTCAGCAGCAGGACCGCTTTATGTACTCGCTGCATTATGTATTTTAAGTCTCACCTTATCGCCTTTTGCAATTGTTGCAGCAATCAAAACAGGGGTTTCACAATGATGAAATGGCTCCACACCATGGCATCATCAGCATGGTTCTACCGCTTCTCTGGGAAAGTGATTCCATGGTTAATGACACTCTTTGTTGTGTTGTTTTTATACGGACTTTACGGTGGTTTAGTAACTGCACCAGCAGACTATCAGCAGGGTGATGCATTTCGAATTATCTATATTCATGTGCCATCAGCTTGGATGTCACTGTTCGTTTATATTGTTATGGCTGTGTATGCCTTTATTGCCTTGGTATGGCGAATAAAATTAGCTGAAGTGCTACTAATAAGTAGTGCACCTGTCGGTGCTGCATTTACCTTTATGGCCTTAGTGACGGGATCTCTATGGGGTAAACCTATGTGGGGAACATGGTGGAGTTGGGATGCTCGTTTAACCTCTGAATTACTCTTATTGTTTTTATATTGGGGTGTGATTGGTTTATATGCAGCCATTGAAGACAAACGCACAGCATCACGTGCCGTATCTATTCTGACCCTAATTGGCGTGGTTAATATCCCGATTATTCACTATTCCGTAGAGTGGTGGAATACCTTGCATCAGGGGGCAAGCGTTACTATGACTGATAAACCCAGTATGCCTATTGAAATGTTAATTCCACTGCTAGTGATGGCAACAGCATTTAAAGTGTATTACGCGATTTCTTTATTGATTCGAACACGAGCCGAATTGGTTGAACGAGAACCCAATAGTAAATGGGTAAAACAGGTGATTGAGGAAAGTAATCATGGGTGAGTTTTTTTATATGGGCGGTTATGCCTTTCATGTATGGACCTCGTATGCGTTAGCATTTGTAGTGCTATTCATAAACATTGTCGGACCAAGTATGAGACACAAAAGAAATATACAAAGCGCCAGTGATTTTCAACAACACAATGGGACGATATCTGATGACACCTAGGCGTAAACAAAGGCTGATAATGGTTGTGTTTATGTTGTTGGGCGTTAGTATCGCAACGGCATTGGCACTAAAAGCATTTAATGAAAATATGATGTTTTTTTATTCACCTACAGAGATCAAAGCAGGCAAAGCACCGGTGGAACAAGATTTCCGCTTAGGTGGCCTTGTGGTTGATGGAAGTGTGAGAAGAGAGCCTAATAGCCTCACAGTACTATTTGATTTAACGGACAATAATGAAGTGATTACAGTCCGTTATGACAAAATTCTTCCCGATCTATTTCGAGAAGGTCAGGGCATTATTGCTCGAGGTCAACTTAATAAAGAAGGTGTTGTGATTGCTATTGAAGTATTGGCAAAACATGATGAAAACTATATGCCTCCAGAAGTGAGTGATGCATTAGCTAAAAGTGAGGGTAATAAAGAGTGATTCCTGAGATAGGCCATGTTGCACTGATCATTGCGTTTATCTTAGCGGTGATTCAAGCTTTAGTACCATTGGTTGGCGCACAGATAGGTAAAACACGCTGGGTAAACATGGCGACACCAGTAGCGCGAGGCCACTTATTTTTTATTGTATTGGCTTATGCCTGCTTAAGCTATTCATTTTTAGTCAATGATTTCTCAGTGCGTTATGTTGCATCAACATCAAATACGGCACTGCCATTGCTATATAAGATCTCTGGTGTATGGGGCGCTCATGAAGGGTCTTTATTACTGTGGGCATTGTTACTGTCTTCTTGGACGGTTGTAGTGAGCATATTTAGTAAGGGTATTCCTAAGATTATGCTTGCTCGGGTTATTAGTGTGATGGGCATGGTGAGTGTCGGTTTTATTTCATTTATGTTATTTACCTCAAATCCATTTGTTCGTTTATTTCCTGCACCGGTTGATGGCCGTAGTTTAAACCCATTACTTCAAGATCCTGGCTTAGCCATACATCCGCCTATGTTGTATATGGGCTATGTTGGCTTTTCTGTTGCGTTTGCCTTTTCTATTGCAGCAATGATTGATGGCAAATTAGATTCGGCTTGGGCTAGATGGGTTCGACCGTGGACTAACATTGCTTGGGTCTTTATGACCTTGGGTATTGCTTTAGGTAGTTGGTGGGCATATTACGAATTAGGCTGGGGCGGCTGGTGGTTTTGGGACCCCGTTGAAAATGCATCACTTATGCCTTGGTTAGTAGGCACGGCCTTGATTCATTCTCTTGCTGTAACGGAGAAACGTGCCGCCTTTAAATCATGGACGGTATTGCTAGCAATATTTGCCTTCTCATTGAGTTTATTAGGCACATTCTTAGTTCGTTCAGGGGTATTAACATCCGTACATGCCTTTGCAACTGATCCTGCTCGCGGCGTTTTTATCTTAGTATTTCTCATAATTGTTGTGGGTGGTTCTTTGTTGTTATATGCATGGCGAGCTCCTTCTTTACGATCTGTCGGTCAATTTTCAATTGTCTCTCGTGAAACCGGCTTATTACTGAATAACGTTATTCTTGCCACGATGGCAGGAACTGTCTTACTCGGTACACTTTACCCCTTAGTGTTAGATGCCTTGGGTGTTGGCAAAATTTCAGTGGGGCCTCCTTACTTTAATCAAGTGATGGTTTGGCTTGCTGTGCCATTGTATTCATTAATGGGCTTGGGCTTTTTCCTTCGTTGGAAAAAGGACAGTGTTTCACGATTAAGTCGTAAGATTGTGATCCCTCTTTCTGTATCACTCGTGATTGCAGTGCTATTACCTTTATTATTTGCGCCTGAGCAAAGCGGCTTAACGTTTATTGGTTTAATTTCTGCAAGTTGGGTCGCATTAACGGCATTGTTATGGCTGCTGAACTCAAATACTTCACCATTTAAGCTTCCGGTTTCAACATGGGGTGCTGTGATTGCTCATATTGGTATGGCAGTTACTGTTACCGGAATTACTTTAACGTCTGTTTATAGCCATGAAAAAGATGTACGTTTAGCTCCCGGAGAGTTTTATGAAATCGGCGACTATCAATTTAAGTTGATTGGGGTGAAAGAAGTCCGTCGTGATAACTATATTGCCTATCAAGGTATTGTTGAAGCGAGTGAAGCAGGCCAGCACCTTGTTTTCTTGCATCCTGAAAAACGTACGTATAGCCAATCATCAATGCCAATGACTGAAGCGGCTATTGATGCAGGTTTGTTTAGAGACTTATTTGTCGCTTTAGGTGAACCTTTAGGAGACGAAAGTTGGAGTTTACGAATTTATCATAAACCGTTTGTACGTTGGATCTGGCTGGGTGCATTGATTATGGCATTTGGTGGTTTATTAGCTGCAATGGATAAACGTTACCGACGTTATACAAAAACACATGCTGAGGTGGCGAAATAATGAAAAGTAGCCTGCCTCTGGTTCTCTTTGCTTTATTGGTTATTTTATTGGGTGTCGGTTTGACCTTAGATCCAAGAGAAGTGCCTTCACCTTTTATTGGTAAACCTGCCCCGAGTTTTGAGTTAGCCAAATTATATGACAGTGAAAACACCATTCGTACTGAAGATATGAAAGGTAAGGTGTGGTTACTTAATGTTTGGGCTTCGTGGTGTGTCGCATGCCGTTCAGAACATCATGTGCTCAATCAACTTGTTAAAAATCATCAGATTGAAATTATTGGCTTAAATTATAAAGATGATGTCAATAAGGCTAAACAATGGCTAGAAGAGTTAGGGAATCCGTATGCCAATATTGCTGTAGACCAAGATGGTCGAACTGGTATTGATTGGGGTGTTTATGGCGTGCCTGAAACATTTATTATTGATAAACACGGCATTATTCGCTACAAAAATATTGGCCCTGTTGAGCAGAAAGATATTGATAACACTATTATGCCCTTGATCATTCAGCTTCAACAGGAGTCATCATGATGAAGAAATGGCTTGGTGTAATATTTTTGATGCTGTCTTCAATTCAGTTACAGGCGGCTATTGAGATTTATCAGTTTGAGCAAGCAGAACATGAGCAACTGTATAAACAAATGATTGATGAACTGCGGTGCTTAGTGTGTCAGAACCAAAACCTATCAGCATCAAATGCCGCACTTGCAAAAGACTTACGACAACAAACCTATGAGATGGTTACAAACGGCAAGTCTCATGCACAAATTGTTGATTATATGACCCAGCGTTATGGTGACTTTGTGCTTTATAGACCACCGGTTAAATCGAGTACGGCACTACTATGGTTTGGCCCATTTATTTTATTGTTCGCGGGCCTGATGGTGTTAATTATAACGCTGAAAAATAGAAAACAGATCATTGATGAGCCGCTGAGTGAGCAGCAGAAAACACAGCTTAAACAATTACTAGATGAGGATGATAAATAATGCTTTGGTTGATTATTGCAATAATGATTATTATTGCCCTCGCTATTATTCTCCTGCCATTATTACGCAGTGGAAAAGTACTGACTGAAAATCGAAACGAACAAAATATTCACATTGCAAAAGAACAATTAGCCAAACTGAAAGAGGACACGCAGCAAGGCATTATTAAGCAAGAGGATTATGATTCAGCGCGTAGTGATCTTGAAAAAACACTGCACAGTGATCTTGCTAGTAAGCCTGATGAAAACAAGGCTGATGCTGGAACAGCTTATATAATGAGTGCTAGCCTAATAGTGCTTATCCCAGTAATGGTTATTAGTCTTTATTATTCACTAGGTAGCCCTTCGCTAGTCTCAATACAGCAGACAAATCAATCTACACCTGATGTTCAGGCTGGAAAAGTGGCTGATATTGAATCGATGTTTGAAAGCCTAAAACAAAGGCTTGAACAAAATCCTGATGATGTTCAAGGCTGGATGATGATGGGCTTAACCCATATGTATTATGAGCAATTTGAACAGGCTTTATATGCGTATAAAAAAGCAGATGTATTACTGCCGGGTGACAGTGATATTCAACAAGCACTTGCTAGAGCAGAAAAGGCACTAGCAGAGAATAATGCGAGTGATGTGATTGAGAAAAAGATACTTGCACCTAATGGACAGACCATTGATGTCGGTGCAATGGTCATGAGGCTAAGGGCTAAGTTAGAATCTAATCCAGATAACCTACAAGGATGGTTAATGCTCGGTAGATCGTATACAAACCTAGGTCGTTATTCTGATGCGGTAGGTGCTTATCAACAGGCATTGAGTTTAAAACCTAATGATCCTGAGATACAAGGTCTATTAGATTCGGCAAAAGAATCACTTAATCAATAGCATTTGAAATAGAAAGCTAACAGAGGAAGTGTCTACTTATATACCCATAATCAATGAAGGAGCATGTTTTTATCGAGTCATCCCAGTAGCTTTTAGCTGGGATCTGTTTAAGACAATAGATCCTCGATAAAAACACTCGAGGATGACAGACGGTCTAATCTACACCTTCATTGATTATGGGTATAAATAAATTCATGAACTAGGTCACAAATCGTTGCTATCGCTAGGATTTGTTTTATGAACAGTCGTTATAATTCATAAAAAAACAAAAGGATACCTAATCATGATGGAACGAATGTTTCTTCTAGCAACAGCACTGTTTATGACGTTCTTAGTAACAGGATGTGCATCAATATCACCCACTTATATTAATGATGGAGAGGTGGCTGATAGCACTTCTTCTGAAACTACTTTAAATCCAGTACATTTTAAGCGAGCAGATAGCTTTAAAACATCGCCTCCTAATTGCATTGCTGTATTGCCACTGCATAATGGTCTTGGCGTAAAGCCAGCAGAGGATGAAGTCGTTGCTGATAGCAAAGCGGCACAAGCAGATTTAGAGCTGAATAATGAGGCATTAGAGCAACTTCGCTGGAATTTATATGCACATCTTGCACCTTATCCATATCGAGATATAGAACTGGAAAAGGTAAATGAGGCAGTATTATCATTTGGTAATGATAGTTCGGGCTATGCGGCGATTGCTGCTGATTTAAAGTGTGAGGCTTTACTATTAGGTGAAGTGATTGATTATCGCTCAGAGCATTTTGGTCTTTATTCTCAAATATCTATTGGTATTCGAATGCAGCTTATTAGAGCATCCAATAATGAAATGTTATGGCAAGGGCATCATATTGCTAAAAGCCAAGGCGGGGCTGTTCCATTGACACCTATTGATATTGTCGTAGGTATTTATTCTGCCACTGAGAATGTGAGTGATGAGCAGTTAGTACGAGTAGAAGATGACCTTTTTAGACGCTTGCTTTCAACATGGGATACAACTGCACCACTGCAGGATAATCATAAAGACATTCAGTTAGCAGAGCAGGAAGAACCAAGTGAACTTGTTAAAGAAGATGGTTACCCATATTCTATTTCAGTGGAGAACTTATACTTACGGTCAGGCCCTGGGGTTAAATTTTCTGCTCAACGCGTGTTAAATCAACAAGATAAATTAGTAATACTGGACCATAAACATGCACCTTGGGTTCAGGTTAAAGTGGCTAATGGTCAATTAGGCTATGTGAATAAAAAGTATATTCAACCTGTAGAAGAACTCAGTATGGATGGACAATTAGTCGCATTTAGACAATAGAGTGCGGGTTAAATGGTTACCTATATAGCCAAGCTACTTCAAATTACATATTTATATTTGTGATCCCAGCATGCTTTGGCTAGGCTCTGCTTAAAGCTGTAGACTTTCCCGTTCCGTCATTCCCATGAAAATGGGAATCCATGGGCAGTGAAAATAGCCACTATCGTTGGATCCCCGTTTTCACGGGGATGACCGGCTTTACTAACTCAACCTGCATTTTCAAGTAGTTTGGGTATAAGCGCTACTAATGTTGGACCAAGACCCGATAACGTAAAGTTTTACTACTTTCAGCAGGAATTGTCACCTGCCATTCTGCTGTGCCTGATGCTGCTTTTGAGTGAGGGATGTTCTCTTTTATAACCTTCCAATCGCCCGGAATGGGTTCACGAACAGTAACGGTAACAGGGGCTGATTTAGCATTTTTCAACTCAACTTCAAATGCACTTTCATAAGCAGTATGGTGAGGTGTTGAATGATGTACTTTTTTAAAGTCTGTTTGTTTCTTATTGGCGGTCACATCAAAAGCATCGCCCAGTTTTAAACGAATATCTTCATTTTTAGGTGTGTGGTCAATGCCATCTTCACCAACAAACTGAGCATTGCCTTTGGAGTCGTTTTTATAAACACGGACAATACCTTTTGGAATAGGCATGCCTAATTGTGTTTTCTCAGTGTTTTTAAACTCAACGAACACGCCTACTTTCATTTTCTGGCCAAGTTGACCATAACTACTGTTGTAGTAATAACTATTCCCTTGTAATAAGAATTGTTTTGTTACAGGGACTGAGCTTGCAGAAAGTAGGGCGACTTGCTTGGTTTGTTTATCCGCGAGATCAGTATTTCGACCAAGTGTATAAAGATGGTATTCAAAGAGGCTTTCTTCAGCCATGTTATCAACTACGTCCATTTTCATTTCCAGAGCCATTCGTGGTGTAGATCTACCGAGTAATTGTGGTCGAACTTGATTCACATCTCCGGCGACAAGTTGAAGTTTCGCATTGTTATAGTATGTACCACTTTGATTATTTAGCGTGACCCAGCCCGTTAAATCTAAGTGGCTATCATCACTACTGAGTTCAGCAACATAATCTGCTTTCCAAGATAAACCACCAGTAAGGTAGCCAAGCTCTACGGTTTGAGTTTTGTCTGTTGAGCTGGTCAGCTGTATCACCAAGGTAGGTTGATCACGCAAATTATCAGGCACATTATCAAATATATATTGACCCTGAGGGTTGGTAATTATTTTGTCGCCTATCTTTAGAACAACGCCACCATTCGTACTGAGTACTGTGGCTTTTTCAATGGTTTCTATACCTGTCGCTGGATTTGTTCTGGCCAGCTTTACGTGTTTGCCAACAGACTTTTCGAGCAGTTTCTGTGGTGTGAGTAAATCAAAATCAAAGTTTTGTTCTAAAACATGAACATTGTTATTGGGGTTTAAACTACGGAGTAATGCAGTTTCAGGCCGCATTCTGGCACTAACACCACGAAATGAGATCTTATTAAATCCTTTATCTAAGGTGATTTTTCGCTGGTCTTTGATGAGTGCTATATTTTCATTATAGATAGTCACGGCAACAGCGCTTTGATCGTTGAGTGTCGTACGCTGTTCTATATCACTTGCAAAGGTTGGCATCGTAAATAATAGTGATAGCGACAGCAGTGTTAATGGTGATTTCATCCTGATTATCTCCTGAAATTATGGGATGTTTATTCTTACTTCATGGTGACATAATACACCTCAGTAAACGGATGAAATGTTAAATATTTGTAAAACATTGGCTAGATAATTAGTATTTGCTAATATATCTGTTTTATTGCATCAATAAGGTCAGTGATGCACAGTAGTCGTAACTAATCGGACAAGGCATAGATGCTATGAAGCAATACACTATTCGGACGCTTATTTTGGGATTTTTAACTAGCTTATTACTGCTTAGTTTCACTAGCAGTTTTGCAGATACTCATCTAGAGACTGTTGCAGTTGAGGATAAACCGTTTCCTCAACTGGAAGTGTTTGATGCAGTGATTGAGGCAATTCATCATTCAACAATTTCATCACGTATTTCAGCAGAAGTGATTGAACTTAATTTTGATGTTAATGATGTTGTGCCAAAAGATGCATTAATTATGAGGTTTCGCGATGAAGAGTTTCAGGCGAGAGTAGCTCAAGTTCAAGCAAGCTTATTAGCAGATAAGGCGCAAAGTCGTGAGGCGGTTGCCCGTCAAAAAGAAGCGGCAGCGGAAGAAAAACGAGTCAAAAACTTATTCAAACGTAAGCTACTTGCTCAGGCTGCACTTGATACTGCAACCGCAAATTTAACTGCTGCAAATGCGAAGGTTCAGGCTGTTCAAGCCCAGCGTAAAGTTCATCAAGCACAGTTAGATGAAGCTAAAGTTCAGTTATCTTATACGCGAATCGTAGCGCCATATAGTGGTGTGGTAACAGAACGACTTATAGAGTTAGGTGAAATGGTCAGCCCTGGGCAACATTTAATGACAGGAATATCATTAGATTCTTTACGGGCAGTGGTCAAGGTCCCACAATATTTATTAGCTGTTGTTCAGTCTGCCAAGGCATCAGAATTAAAGCTCACAGATGGACGTGTTATTAATGGTCATAAAGTAACCGTCGTGCCGCAGGCCGATGTGAAAAGTCATAGTTTTAAAGTACGTGTAGACTTGCCTGAAGGTGTTGAGAATCTGTATCCGGGGCTATTTTCTAAGTTACAGTTTGTCGTGGGGGAGGAGAATATTAGAGTGGTGCCGCAAGCCGCTATTGTGCAACGTAGTGAGGTTTCTGGTGTTTATGTGCAAACAGAGAATAAAGCATTATCGTTTAGACAGGTACGCTTAGGTCGAGTTGTTGCTGGTGGACAACGTGAAGTATTAGCGGGTTTATCAGTGGGTGAACAGGTGGCATTGGATCCCTTGCAGGCGGCACAACTGTTGAGATTAAATAGTTCAAGGTCTCAGCTATGACTACAGATAACCTCGGTATTTCAGGACGAATTGCCAAGGCATTCCAAGATACCGAAATTACGCCGTTATTGGCATTAATTGGTTTGTTATTAGGTTTATTTGCCGTATTGGTGACACCTCGCGAAGAAGAACCTCAGATTGATGTTACTTTTGCCAATATCTTTATTGCTTATCCCGGTGCATCAGCAGGAGAAGTTGAACGCCTAGTTTCAACACCTGCCGAGCAAATCATTTCTGAGATTACCGGTATCGATCATGTGTATTCGATTTCAAAACCGGGTATGTCTATTCTGACCGCTCAATTTGAAGTCGGCCAAGAGCGAACCGCTGCGATTGTTCGTCTGTATAACAAAATTTATTCTAATAGTGATTGGTTACCAACACAGTTAGGGGTATCTCAACCCATAATAAAACCGAAGGGTATTGATGATGTACCTATTGTGAGTTTGACGCTGTGGACGGCAGATCCTGAACGTGGTGCTCATGAATTACAAAAAGTGGCTCATGCAGTTGAAGTTGAACTGAAACGCGTACCGGGTACGCGAGATATTTATACATTAGGTGGCCCAGACAATGTCATCCGCATTCAATTAGACCAGCAGAGGCTAGCGGCTTATGATATTGATTTAGAAGAGTTAAAGCAGGCTTTGTTAGCTGCGAATAGCTCAGCCGAAGCGGGTATCTTAGTTAAAGCAGATCAAGAATCATCAGTGCAAGCAGGCATCTTTTTAACAACCGTTGATGAAGTGGCCTCAGTTGTTATCGGCGTTAAAAATAATTCACCTGTTTTCTTGAAAGATGTGGCAACGGTATTAACAGGTGCTGATCAGCCAACACGTTATGCATGGTTTGGAACCGGCCCTTCTGCAAGTCATAAAGGTATAACTGTTCAAGGTGAATTTCCTGCTGTGACGTTGGCTATCGCGAAGCAACCTGGTATGAATGCAGTTGATATTGCTGATGATGTGATTGCTCGTTTCAATGATCTTAAAGGTATTGTTGTACCAGAAGGTGTTGAAGTAACAGTGACGCGTAATTACGGTAAAACAGCGGATGATAAAGCCCAGACTTTGATTAAAAAGTTAGTTTTTGTCACCATTGCCGTTGTGTTTTTAGTCTTACTGGCATTAGGTTGGCGTGAAGCAATTATCGTAGGTGTAGCTGTCGTTGTAACGTTAATGTTGATGTTGTTTGCATCGTGGGCATGGGGCTTTACGCTAAATCGAGTGTCTCTATTTGCATTGATATTCTCTATTGGTATTTTGGTCGATGATGCCATTGTTGTGGTCGAAAATATTCATCGCCACCATAAGATAGGCGGTAAGCCCTTACGAGAGATTATTCCTTTAGCGGTTGATGAGGTCGGTGGCCCAACCATTTTGGCGACATTTGCTGTTATTGCTGCTTTATTACCGATGGCATTTGTGACAGGTTTAATGGGGCCGTATATGGGGCCGATACCTATTAATGCCAGTATCGGTATGTTGTTATCATTATTGGTTGCCTATATTTTAACGCCTTGGATGGTGTTGAAGATGTTGTCTAAACAGCGACATAAACAGTCATCGTCAGCAGAATTATCACCACTAAATAATTTGAGTTATCGCTTCTTTCACAACACGATTGGATTGTTTGTCACAAGTCGTGCGGCTCGCTTTTGGAGGTGGATGTTATTACTCGCAATGGTCGCGTTAATTGCTGCTTCTGTTGGTTTGGGTGTGGCTAAATTAGTCGTTCTAAAAATGCTACCTTTTGATAACAAGTCTGAATTTCAAGTTGTTGTTGATATGCCAGAAGGCACAAGTCTAGAAC
>WTAY01000248.1 GCA_013139345.1 Methylophaga sp.
TACCATTATAGAATTCAATCGCTTTTTCTATATTCCATTTACAGATCTGACTATCGATAAATAATGTGGTGTAGGCATTGCCGCGACCATCAAATGCTGTATGTAAAGGACCTAAGCCTAATTCTACTTCAGCAACAATGGTGTCACGGGGTTCAATTTTGCCATCAAATAACTCATCAAATTTAGCAATTTCCAACATAGAAACGGTTGGAGATAATTTACCGTTAACCACACAATACTTACCATCTGGTGCAGTATTAATACCATGAGGGCTTTTAGGTACAGGCACATAGGCTGTTAGTTTAGAGCCTTTACGACCATTAACAACAGGCACATCAGATCCTGCTAGTTTTTGGAAGTCACCTGCAGCAACTGCCGCTTCAATACGCTCAATATTAAAGATAACTAAGTGATCACGCTCATTACGCATTGTGCCCGCTAAATCAAGCCCTTCACCGGGTGAGTTATAACAGGTTGAGAAGGCATATTTACCGGTGTAATCAGCATCAGTATTATCTAAGTTACCATCAACAATAACCTGCCATTTTACTTCCATGCTTTCAGCATCAATAGCAGAGAACATGGTGTAATACGCTTCAGTATCATCCATATTACTACCATCATTAGGATGCGGAATAACAAACTCAGCATTAGCGAATATGTATTTAGTGTAAGGTACTTTCTGGACACGTAGACCGTGAATGGCTTGTACGTTAGGTACTTCACAAATCTTATCTGTTTTCATAATGTCACAACGAATACGTGCTACACGACTATTCGATTTGTCATTAATAAACACATATTTACCATCATAGTGACCATCGGTCATACTCATATGAGGGTGATGAGAATCCCCTGCAAGGTGTGATGTATGGTTAAGTACTTCTTTACTTTCATTGCTTAGACCATAGCCTGTCGCACTATCAATATTAAACACAGGAATACGCATTAATTCACGCATCGATGGCACACCAATGATTCTAACTTCACCAGAGTGACCACCACTCCAGAAACCATAATATTCATCTAACTCACCGGGGCCAACAGAGTGAACAGCAGTATGTTTACTACTATCAGCTAAAGCTGGTGATGACATTATTGAACCAAGTCCAGCACCAATAGCGCCTACAGCACCCACCATCGCTGTTGAACCACCTAAAAATAGGCGGCGACTCATTTTTACGTGTTCACTGGCACTTTTATCTTCGGCATCTACCTTAGGTAGGCTTTTATCATTAGGATCAATCATTATTGTTCTCCTGATTCTTATTATTTTGGACGAATTATTTCTTGCACAACGGGAATTTCATTTAACACACGATCCATCTTGTGGCGCTTTTTATACTTTTTAAGCAACGGTGGACATTTTTGTTCATCGTGGAAAGTGACTTGGCAATCCAAGCACCAGTGACATTCATTTGCATTAATCTCACCTGTTGGGTGAATCGCTTGAATTTCACATTCTTGAGCACAGACCTGACATTGTGTGCCACATTCTTTACGGCGTTTAAGCCAGTCAAATAGACGGAATTTAGAAGGGATTGCCAATGCTGCACCGAGAGGGCAGATATAACGGCAATAGACTTTATTAGTGAATATGGACATCGATAATAGAATTGCGGCATAGAGCACAAAACCCCATTCACGTTGGAATTTCAACATAATGACCGTTTTAAACGGTTCAACTTCGGCATAGCGTTCGGCTGCACTCATGGATTCTAACGAGATGGCGAACAATGCTAATAAAATAAGATACTTCACAGCCCAAAGTCGTTCATGCACTGCAAATGGGAGTTCAAATTGTTTTATTTTAAATTGTCGTGCTGTTTCATTAATGAGTTCTTGCAAGGCACCAAAAGGGCATAACCAACCACAGAAAATACCTCGCCCCCATAGCAGCATAGTCATGGCGACAAAGCCCCACAGAATGAACATTATTGGGTCAAGTAGGAATGTATCCCATTTAAAGTCGCCTGTTGCTGCAAAAACAAAGGTAAATACATTAACAATAGACAGTTGACCTAGTGTGTACCAACCGATAAAAAACACGGTGTAAATAAGGAATGCTTTACGAAATACGCGTAAGAAGCGAGGGTGTTTATCTAAATAATCTTGCAGAATAATGACTGTAAATAGCATCACTAAACTAATGACGAGTACCGTAATTTGAAACATTTTATTACGCCATACTGACACCCAAAGCGCTTCCGACTCTGCATCAACAAATACGGGTTGAACGGGACGGTCTATATAATGTTCTAGGGCTTGGTAGTCACCAAAGAAACGGGTGAAGATACTATCTAGAGCACCTATTTGACGGCGAACTAAAAGCTCGACTTGCCAAGGCGTGCCGATATCAAATTTATAGTTATCACGGATGATAAAGATTACTTTTTCATCAAAGTCAGGAGCACCATCAATATAGATATCATTAATACGGTGATAATCAGAATCTCTGAAAATAATAGACTTTTCTTCTTGTTGGACTTGGAAACGGTCAAATATGCCACCGCGAACAAAGCCATTGCCTTTAAATGAATAGTCACCCATGCCCATCACTGCGATGGCTTGATCGCCTGGTTTTAATTCAGACATTAACCAGTCAAACTCATCATCACCTAAGATGTTTTTACCAATAGTGGGAATGTTCAGAGGGGCATAATAGAGGTCAATAAAGAGATTTTGTTGTCGTCGGTTCGCTTGTTCTTCGTTGTCACTTATCCATTCAGCCTCAGTGCCTTCAAATGATTTATCTACTTCAGAATAATTGAGTTCTAAATGACGAATAGAGCCGTCACCCATAAGCTGGGTCCAGTTTGCATTGGTGAATACATCGGGCTTAATGCTTGCGGGTAAAATAATATGTGTTGCAGACATGCCTGCAATGCCTAATAACCTTGCTACCTTCTTAGCTGAACGCATAATGACTTCATTGACGACCATTACTGTAACGGTGGCACCAGATAATGAGTCGATACTACGCACACCTGATTTTCCTGACTTACCGACAACGATATGTTCAGTGACTTTGGTACCGAGTAGTTGAGAAGCGAAATCAAACAGGTGTCGTTCAGGAATGCCGACCAATAAAATAGGTTCTTGGTGAGCAAGTACTCTAGCCACTTTTATCTCACCTAATATATCCATTGCAACTAAGACATTAACGGGCTTACCCGAATAGGCTGGGATATTAACTACGTCATTTGACTCAAATGCATAGCCAATTACATCATCACCTTGATATATCGTTTTAATTTCAGGTTGATCTTTAGCTATAGGTGTTTTGTCAGAAATGCGAGTGGCTGTAGGGAAAGCCAGTTGTAGCGTTTCTGCTCTTTGGGCCCCGGTAACAGGAGACATAGCATGACTAGCACTTGTGATGGCGAACAGCATAAATACCGTTACAAATATCTGAAATGAACGAACTAAATGTCCCACCTATTATTCCTGCTAATTTTAATAAAAGGACTATACCTCAAAGAAAACATGTCTTATATGACATAGATCAAGTCTTCAGTAGGTTATATGACATATTTTTGTCGAGGTAGGGAGGATGCGGATATGCAGACTTATTGTTTTTGTAATTTATCTTAGAATAGGGAAATAAATGATGAAAGACAGTCGTTATTAAGCTAAATTGCGAGAGTGTTACAAGTGAAATGTAGCTTATTAACCACCTAGATTTAAACAATAAAACGACCATTTTGGACACTGCACCAAAACAAGCTATTTAAGCGCACTATTATGGTGCGAAAAGAGGTCATGTAGAGGAATGAAGAACATTAACCTTAATAACATCAGCACTTTATTGTGTTGGCATGATAAGTGTTAAGCTAAGGCTATATTGATATTAATCCTTCTATTGAGGTTCGGATGAGTAATAAACAAACATTGG
>WTAY01000131.1 GCA_013139345.1 Methylophaga sp.
GTAAGTCACCAGTGACTTCATCGTCTCTATCCATCCCGAGTGACTTTCTAAGTGTTTCGCTCGTGGATTTAAGAGCAACCGCGCCAGCACTGACCGCACGCATGACTTGTAATGCCTCTGTTGTGTCAGTGGCTTCGAGAACTTCTATAGCCTCTGCCATTGCCATCCGTAAGCGTTTCACTTGTGCTAAATCATCATGAATGAGACTAGCTACCTCACGCTTGATTTCTTCAATTGCTGTGGCGTCATGTAGAAGTTCGTCCGTTGCTTTGTTAATGACCGACTGTTTGAGTTCACCTTTCTTCACCATGTGATCGGCAAATAGACGCTTGACGGATGATACAGACATGTTTGTTTGGTCTGAGATACTTGTGATTGTGTATCCTGCCGCTCTTAGTATTAGAGCCTGCTTTTTCTGTGCTGGTGTTATGTGTTTAGACATGAAAATCCTTGTTTATTTGGCGCTATACATTTTGATTGAGGTTCGGTCTTGCTCATAAAGTTCTTTGGCTACCTGCCCTATTCGTTGTGTGCGAGATAAAGTGTTTGTGTGTGGCATGAAGACCTTATTCCAGCCAACGTGCTTTAAACAGTATTTTGCGTGACTTTTACCTCCTCCTTTTTCATCTTCTAGCGAAAGCAAACGGGTTTCATTCCTCTTGAATATGGTATTGGCAGGGCCATTTATGGTGCGAATCGCACCACACACGATTTCTTTCTGTTCTGGTGTAAGTAGAATGGAGCCGTGTATGTGTGGGCGGCCTTTGAAGCGATTCCATCCACCACTTTTACCGTCATTCTTAATTACAGCTTCGATAGCAAGCCAGAAATCAGCTTCACAGCCGATACGTTTAAGTCGTTTAGAAAGCTTGTCATGGATAATCGACAATCCTCCTTCTTTCATTGCTTTACGGGTAAAGTCTGGTGTGAGATTGAATGTAAGTCGGTAAGGTATAGAGGCAGAGTTTCTTTCTGCTAACAGTTCAATAGCTGATTGGTAGTATATTGCTCTCAGCTTGTCTGTTGTATCTCTCCATTTAGGTGGGATGAAGGGAGTGTTTATATATATTACTGGCTTACCATCGGGGCCACAAATAGGACGGCTTCCTGTAGCCATTGCTAGCTCTAGCATTAAGACGTTTCTTTTGAATGTATTTGTGCTCATTAATGTTCGGTTTTTGCCCGATTTTTCTCTTTTACGCGAAAGGAAACCGGTCATGTCTCGGCCAACAATTAATCCAGTGTTAGACGTGGCTATTTCAATCATTTTTTTTAATTGGTGGGAATCGACTGTTGGTGACAGAGCAGCGTCCTCTGCGTTCACTACAACTAGATAGAATGCAGTCCTCGTACGGCGTTAAAACATGAATGATGTTTTGCTCTCTAGGGTCAGTTTTCCAACGAATTTCTTTATGGCATAGAGGGCTCATTCCAGATGAAAAAGATATATCACCGGCTGCATTTTGGCAGATTGAGGCATTATAAAGATTATCCTCAAAAGCCGATAACTCGGATAGTGTGTGAATGGTAAGGCGGTTCCGTGCTTCTTCTAATGAAGTCATTGCTGCTTCTCCCATTGCTTGAATAATCTACTTGCTTCCATTTCAATAAGTTGAGAGCCACTGACGGAGTGCCAATCATCTTTCTTTGATCTGTCGGTATTCATTCCTTCAAAATACGATTTCAGTGCCGAAAATATGACAAGGTTAAATTCACCACTTCTTGAGCCTCCCCACTGTTGATAAAGCTCTTCAAATGCCTCCATGTGTTGATTGTCGACCGCTATAGACATCGGTGTATGACCACATACTTTTGCCGCTTTAACTTGTGCCGCTCGCCTAGCTCTCAGCCTTTGCATTTTCTCAGCAGGTGTAAAAGCTTTGCTTCCCATTGGTGCGGGGCCTCGCTTCTTTTTCTTTTCAATCATAAGTTTCTCGACTCTTTTGTGACAAGCCTCAATTATACCAAACAATCGGTCACGTTACCAGTATTGAGCATAAAAAACCCAGCGGTAAGTCTGGTTTGGTTTACTGAAATCGACTTGCACTCTTTAGGCGCTTAGAAGCCTGTAGACCGTTGTTTTTCCAAGACCGTACTCGTTCATCAGATCTTTGATTAAAACACCCTGAGAACGCTTCTTTTTAAGCTCTTCAACCTGTTCTGGTGTTAGCTTGGCTTTGGCACCAAATTTGACTCCTTTAGCAAGAGCTTTGGCAATCCCCTCTGTCTGTCGCTCACTCCGTAGGGCGGTTTCAAACTCTGCAATTGAAGCTAGCATGTTGAAAAGTAACTTACCAGTTGGCGTGGTCGTATCAATGTCTTGATCTAGCACTTTTAGCCCGATTTTTCTAACCCGCAAGTCATCGGCTATTTGTGTAAGGTGAAGCGTTGAGCGAGCAAGTCTGTCCAGTTTAGTAACCACAAGCACATCACCAGGTCTTAGCCACTTGAGGCACGATTGAAGCTCAGGTCGCTTGTCTGTTGTGCCTGAACGCTTTTCTTGAAATATTCTGCCATCATTGTCATCACAGCCATATGCGGTCAACTTATCAACCTGAACGGTTAGGTCTTGCCCAGTGCTGCTTACTCGTGCGTATCCAATGTTAGCCATTTTATTCCCCATTTAATGTTCCGCGTCATCTAGACGTTACGGGAATTTATTATGGGACATGATGAAGGACGCGTCAAGCCCGCATTGTTTGGTCGAGTACAAAACGTTCCGATTTGTATACAATGCCGGAAAAAGAAAGTGCCCAGAATTTATTCCCAGCTTAGGTTATAATTCTTCGATTTAGTTGGGGCTGTAAATGACTACCGTAAATTCAGAATCTAATGCGTTACAACCTACCATTTTATCTTATGTAAAAGATATTCCTAACCTGTGTTCACTTGCTGGATTAGCGTGCACACTATTAGCTATCTATTTCAGTATTTTAGGCGTTTATGCTGCCGCGATGATTGGTATGGTATGGGCTGTTGCATTTGATTGGGCTGATGGCCTTATTGCGCGCAGACTAAAAGGGCGTACAGGTAATGATCGAGCATTTGGTGGGCAACTTGATGTCTTGATCGATATTGTAAGCTATGGTGTCGCTCCTGCAATCCTTTTAATGAGTTATGGGAAGTTTGAGCCTGTATTTCTATTAGGTGCTTTTTTAATGCTCGCCGCCAGTGCAATAAGACTAAGTTACTTTAGTGTATACGGCCTTGCTGGAGGCTCAAAATACACTGGGTTAGCACTTGATAACAACAGTCTAATACTTGTATTCATATTTTTATTTGAAGGCCTGTTTAGCGAGGGATCCTTTTCGATTGTTCTTTATATTAGTGGCGTAGGCCTTGCCGCTTTGAACGTATCACAAATTAAAACACCTAAACTTTCTGGTAACCCGGTCAATGTTTATATTCTTGCTTTTTACACCTTCGCAATAACAGCCATTTATGGTTGGAAACTTATTTAGTAAATAACAAAAATCACTTTTAATCTAGGAGTTAGATAGCACTAATGGTTGTATATACGGTTGGTACCTTTGATTTATTACATGTTGGACATCTTGCATTATTGGAATACTGTGCCACGTTGGGCGACACTGTTGCTGTTGGTGTTGCTTCCGATGAAGTCGTAAAGTTATATAAGCCTAATATCCCTGTAATTCCACTTGAACAACGTATAGAAATGCTTAAGGCACTAAGCTGTGTAGATATTGTATTGCCGTATCATGAGTTGGATTATATTGAAGTTTGTAAGGAAGTTAAGGCTGATATTTTTGTTATTGGCGAAGACTGGGGAAGAAAACCTCATAATCAAGGTATTGAGGAGTTTTTAAAATCTCAAGGTAAAGAGGTTGTTCAAGTTCAATACAACCCAAGAAATTCATCAACTAAAATTAAAAAAGATGTTTTGTCTTTGCATCAGATGGGTCAAAGGTTTGTTGAGGCAGAAAACGTTTCTTCCGCATTGTAAAACACATTCTGAGAACTCAACCCAGTTGACAGTAAAAAGAGGTGGCCAGATCATTAACGCTAAAAATAGCATAACAATCAGCAGTTTAGGTTGCTCGTCGAAGAGCGCATGACTCTCTGCTAGACATTTTTTAATTAAGCCTCGTTATGGGGCTTTTTTTATGTCAATATTTTGCCTTTCGCTCCACAAAATGCTACAAATAAACCTTGCTCTGCTTGCAGAGTACTCGTAACCAGTGCGGTCAAGATGTTGAGAGCCGCCTTATCGGCCATCTTTACTTATGGCCACTGAACCCCACTAAAGTCCACATCAAAGTCTAGTTTGTCTATTACTTCCGTCTTCAATATGTCGACTGGGTAGCCTTTGAAGTAAACGTTTTTAAGAACTGCTGAGATGTTTTTCTCTTCTTTGTTTAAGTGCCCCGTGACGCCGGCAAGATACTGAACCTCTGTATTTTTGGCTAAAGCCTGATTGATAAAGCTGTGACGAAGGCTATGGAAGGTCTTTTTTCCTCCGACATGTACGTCCATTTTACCCAATAGATAGTTAAGCTTTTTAGTGACTGCCTTTTTGCCTGTTTTGATTTTACTAACCTCTGGAAACAAAGCATCTGTCTTGCGGGTATTAACAAAGCTAAGAAAGCCAATCTCAATCAACTTGTCAGCAATAGGTATGAATCTAATGCTGTTTTTATTCTTTACCGACTTTGTTTTCTTGCCTGTCTCTGGGTCAAATTCATTTTTGATGTCTAAGTACCAGCCTCCATCAAATTGCACAATATTCTTTTTTTCCAACTGCAAGAGTTCATTCATACGAGCACCTGTAAATAATGCCAGAGGAAACAGCCAGAATGTATAAGGCTCTTGAGTTCTTGTTTTTGCGATTTTACGCCACTTATTTTCTGTGAAGTGTGGGTGGGTAAAGATTTTGCTTAGGTCTACGTCATCAAAAGGCAATCGACGTTCTTTGTCTGGTGTTTGGTCTCGTTCATACTCAACTGAGTCAGCTACATTCCTATCGATGACATTGTCTTTACATGCCTTCGCGAAAAGGGTTCTTATTTTTCCAAAGTCCTGAGTTACTGTTTTAATACTTCGAAGCTTGGCTCTGGGTAGGTCTAAGAGTTTTATGTCTTCAAAACTCATATCTTTGTACTGGCTGGTAGGGGATCTGAAGCGAATCGGAAGGATACACAAGCCATCGTAGAGCTCTTCCATGTCGCCATTGGTGAACGACTGTAAGTTACGGTTTTTACCTAGAATAAATGGCACTAAGCTGTATGTCGCTTTATAGCCATCAAGACTGTCTTGTTGGAGTTTTCTTCTCTTGCCTAATACGACACGTAAGTATCTGGCGCTGAAGCTTTCCCATGTTTCGGTTGTGTGGTTATTAGCTGTCGCTTGCTTTGTGACTTGTTTAGTAGGGTCAATGCCTAATTCTTTAGCAAACTCGGCATCATCTCTTCTAGCGGCTTTAAATAGTCGAAGTTCTTTAGCTTCATCACCTTCACCATCGGCTGTAATTTCATTACCATCAACCATGCTGAAGAAATGCATTAATTCAGTGGTTATTGTTTCATCCTTTGCCATGCTTTCCAACTGCTCCAATATATTATCAACGCGCACACGATAAAGCCTTGCTCGTATGACTGCAAGCCTTTTGCTATCTGTCTTGAGAGAGTAGCGTATCTCACGCTTGTTCTTGAAATGTTTGCGGTATGCAAGTGGAATGATGAAGCGGAAGTAGAATGTGCCGTATCGGTTCTGGCATATATAGTTAGCCATTACGTCCCCTAGTGTGGACACTAAGTGGTACACTTTAGGAGTTGCAATAGTTCTCTGTCATCTAAGCCGCTGATTTATAAGCGCCTTAATCTCAAATTGGTACCGAGGGTCGGAATCGAACCGACACTTCCGAAGAAACCGGATTTTGAATCCGGCGCGTCTACCAGTTCCGCCACCCCGGCCAAATTAAGAATGCTAATTATAACGATATAGGGCGGCTATGGGAAGTGTTTATTAATTCTGTTGTCCACCTACTAGCTTTATTTCACTACTTATTTTTAAGAGATTGCTTGGCCATCTATGAATCAACTGCTCTTGTTGATTACTGTTATTAAAATAAGTTTTGATCTTATAATCTTTATTGACCACAGTATTACAAAGAGTTTGATATGATCTCTTTATGCAACGAACCGATTTTAAATTTGATTTACCTTCTGAGCTGATTGCTCAGTTTCCATCTGACCAGAGAACAGCAAGCAGACTCCTGTCGCTTAATGGGGATTCTGGTGATGTTAATGATCTCCAGTTCCTTGATTTACCAAGCTTATTAAAAGCTAATGACTTATTAGTTTTTAATAACACCAAGGTTATTCCTGCACGGTTACTCGGTCAGAAAGACAGTGGCGGCAAGATTGAAGTATTAGTCGAACGTGTTCTTGATGAACATCGGGTGTTCTCCCATATTCGTAGTAGTAAATCACTTAAAGTGGGTCGTCACTTATTACTTGAAGAAAGCCTAGATGTTGAAGTGTTAGGGCGGAAAGAGGCTTTATATGAGCTTTATTTTCATGGCGAATTATCTGCGACTCAAGCACTAGAGAAATATGGTCGGTTACCACTGCCTCCTTATATTGAACGTGATGTTGATAAAGAAGACTTAGAGCGTTATCAAACCGTTTATGCTGAACATATTGGTGCGGTAGCTGCACCAACTGCTGGCTTGCACTTTGATAAATCAATGATAGAAAAGATTGAAGCAATGGGTATAGAAACGGCACAGGTTACATTGCACGTTGGTGCAGGAACATTTCAACCTGTGCGTGTTGATGATATTAAAACGCATCAAATGCACTCTGAGCGTATCGAAGTAACACAAGAAGTCTGTGCTCAAGTTAAAGCGACACATGCGCGAGGGGGGCGAGTAATTGCGGTCGGCACAACCAGTGTTCGTGCGTTGGAAAGTGCGTCACATTCGGGACAGATTGAGTCATTTAGCGGTGAAACAGAGATTTTTATATATCCGGGTTATCAATTTAAAAGTGTTGATGCGATGATTACTAACTTTCATACCTCTGAATCAACTTTATTGATGTTAGTGTCAGCATTTGCTGGCAGAGATAATATTATGGCAGCCTACGATCACGCAATTGAACAGAAATATCGCTTTTTTAGTTATGGTGATGCCATGTTTTTAACCAAGAGAGAATCATGAAAACACTTGATAACATTCGCTTTGTCTTAGTTGGAACAACACACCCTGGTAATATCGGTGCTGCTGCACGAGCAATGAAGACAATGGGCTTATCGAACTTACATTTAGTCACACCTAAGATATACCCGAGTGCCGAGGCAACAGCACGGGCTTCTGGTGCGGATGATGTCTTGGCTAGAGCCGTTGTTCATGACACTTTAGATTCCGCTATAGAAGGATGCCAACAAGTCTACGGAATGAGTGCGCGTTTACGCCACTTACCTGTTCCTGTGGTTAACCCTCGTGAGGCTGTGACACAGATTCAGCAAGCTTCTGATGATGCTCAAATTGCGATTATCTTTGGCCGTGAACATTCAGGTTTAACAAATGAAGAGCTAGATCGTTGCCAGCATTTGGTGAATATTCCTGCAAACCCTGACTATAGTTCATTAAATTTAGCGGCTGCTGTGCAAGTGTTAGCTTATGAACTTAAAATGAGTTTTGATCCTACGATTGAAGTCGGACGAATAGGGGAGGAGCGAGAAGCCATTAATGCCGAAGATTTAGAGCATCTTTATGGCCATTTTGAAGAGTCGTTAGTAACAATAGGCTTTCTTGACCCTGAAAAACCAAAGAATTTAATGCGCCGTTTACGCCGATTGTTTAACCGTGCAGACTTAGATCGAAATGAACTACAGATATTGCACGGTATTTTGCGATCAGCAGAAACAATGAGAGAAGGAAAGGGGGGAGAGTAATGGCTGAAAAAGTCACGTTATGGCAGCAGATGAAGGAAGATGTTCTGTGTGTATTTGATCGCGATCCCGCTGCTCGACATGTATTTGAAATTATCACAACATACCCCGGTGTTCAGGCGGTTCAATGGCACCGTGTTAGCCATTGGTTCTGGAAACATAAGCTTAAGTGGATAGCACGGTTTTTGTCTACGATTAGTCGATGGGTAACTGGGATTGAAATACACCCAGCAGTAAAAATCGGTCGTCGCTTCTTTATTGATCACGGCATGGGCGTTGTGATTGGAGAAACTGCTGAGATTGGTGATGATTGCACTTTATATCATGGCGTCACATTGGGGGGCACATCTTGGAAAGAAGGTAAGAGGCATCCCACCTTAGCCAATAATGTTGTTGTTGGAGCGGGCGCGAAAGTTTTAGGGCCTATTTGCCTGCATGACGGGGCACGTGTTGGTTCTAATGCTGTTGTGGTTAAAGACATTGTCGCTGGTGACACTGTGATTGGTGTGCCTGGACGCGTGGTGAAAACACAGCAAACGGAAGAGCAGAAACAAAAGCAAAAACTTGCGCAATCGGTTGGCTTTGATGCCTATGGTACATCGAGTGAAACACTTGATCCTGTTGCTACTGCAATCCATGGTTTGATTGAACATATTCATGCATTAGATAAGCGCATAGATTTAATGGCATCAACCATTGAGCAGCTTGGCGGAGACATATCTGAAGTAGAAATGCCTGAGTTAGACAAGTGCGAGTTAACGGAAAAGCAAAATGGCAAGTAGTTGACTAAAATAGTCGGGTATGTGAAAATAAAGCCATATTAAAGACAAGGGTATTTTCATGAGATTAACTACAAAAGGGCGTTACGCCGTAACTGCAATGCTAGATTTAAGTTTAAATTATGGCATGGGCGCCATTACACTGGCAGACATATCTGATCGCCAAGGCATTTCATTGTCATATTTAGAACAATTATTTGCGCGATTGAGAAAGCAAGGCCTAGTAAGCAGTACACGAGGCCCTGGTGGTGGTTATCGCCTAAGTCGCGCAGCTGATGAAATAACAGTATTAGATGTGATTTCTGCTGTTGATGAAAAGGTAGATAGCACTGCGTGTGAAGGTAAAGCTAACTGTAATAACGATGGCGAATCATGCCTAAGTCATGAACTATGGCAGAGCTTAAGTGAGCAAATTAAACTGTACCTGTCAGGTATTACTTTAGGGCAAGTCGTGCATAATCATGAGCAAAGCAAGAATGGTGATAGTGTGATTAAGTTCGATAGTATTCAGGTGGGAGACGTATGATTACCTTAACGGAATCTGCTGTAAAACGAGTTGAAGAGATGGTCGCTAAACGTGAGGCGGCAATTGGCTTGCGTATAGGTGTAACAGAAAGTGGTTGTTCTGGTTATAGCTATGCGATGGATTTTGCTGAATCTGTAAATGATAACGATATCGTTATTGTGCAAGATAGCATTAAAATTATTATTGATGAAACGAGCATGCCGATTCTTGATGGTATTGAACTGGATTTTGTTAAACAAGGTTTGAATCAAAACTTTAAGTTTAACAATCCTAATGTCGTTTCTTCATGTGGCTGTGGCGAAAGTTTTAGTACCACCAAATAAGTTTCCATATGTAGGTTGTACTTTTAGTCCTACGTGTCAGCTTTATAATCAAATTACTTGAAGATGCAGGTATTACAACCTTTGTCATTCTCGCGTGTTACCCAGTCAAGCTGAGCACAAGCTTTATCGAGAATCTACTGTATTAAGCAGATCCCAGCTAAAAGCATGCAGGGATGACTGGATAAATAATCTACAGCTTGAATGATAACTGGTTTAAAGATCAGCTTCGCAGTTACTTTGTTTCCAACCTACGGTAGGATAATTTATTTTATTGCCTGTATGATCTCGAACTATGGAATTTCAAGATAATCTACAATTCGACGCTAAGCATATTTGGCACCCTTACAGCAGTGTAGCTAGGCCTTCTGTTATTCATGAAGTCATTTCCGCGAATGGTGTACGCTTAAAACTCGCTGATGGTCGTGAAATCATTGATGGCATGTCTTCATGGTGGTCAACCATTCATGGTTATAATCATCCTCGCTTAAATGCGGCTGCCAAAATGCAGATCGATCACATGTCACATGTGATGTTTGGCGGTCTGACACACCAGCCTGCTATTGAACTGTCACGAAAGCTTATTGAAATGACGGCCGAGCCTTTGCAATATGTCTTTTTAGCTGATTCAGGATCTATTTCAGTTGAAGTCGCTATTAAAATGGCAATTCAATATTGGTTTGCCCAAGGCAAGCCTAAGAAGCAACGCTTACTAACCATCCGAAATGCTTATCATGGCGATACCTTTGGCGCGATGGCCGTCAGTGACCCTGAAAATGGTATGCATAGTATGTTTGAGCATGTATTAGCCAAACACCTGTTTGCACCAGAACCCACATGTCAAAATGATGAAGACTGGCAAGATGATGACATTTCAGGGTTTCGCCAGTTAATCATTGAGCATAATGATGAAATAGCAGCGGTTATTCTTGAGCCCTTAGTTCAAGGTGCGGGTGGTATGCGCTTTTATTGCCCAGAATATTTACGTCAAGTACGTGCATTGTGTGATCAACATAATGTATTACTCATTCTTGATGAAATCGCCACAGGCTTTGGTCGAACAGGCAGTTTATTTGCCTATGAACAAGCCGATATTTGCCCTGATATTTTATGCGTAGGAAAAGCCTTAACAGGTGGTTATATGACGCTGGCTGCCACCTTATGCAATGACAAAGTTGTTAATGGTATCGCAGCAGATGGTAGTGGCGTATTGATGCATGGGCCAACGTTTATGGGTAACCCTTTAGCATGCCGTGTAGCCTGTGAAAGTCTGGACTTATTGATGGAATCAGATTGGCAGCAGCAGGTCGAAACAATTGAAACACAACTCATTAATGAATTAATGCCATACCAATCTATGAATTTGGTAAAAGACGTTCGAGTGAAAGGTGCTATTGGCGTCGTTGAATTACACCAGCCTTTAGATGAACACATGGACTGGCTACCAACGTTTATTGTCGATCAAGGCGTGTGGATTAGACCGTTTAGAAACCTGATTTATATCATGCCACCTTACATAATAAACGAAGATGACTTAACCGTATTAACGGGGGCTATTGCTAAGATTCTTGAGCAGTTATCCCGTTAAGTCGATTAAATTAATTAGATTCATTTTAATGGCGAGGTGGGTGAGTTCGATATCACTATTTACATCCAGTTTCTTCTTGATGATGTAGTGGGCATTAGCGACTGTCTTTGGGCTGATATTTAGCGTTTCAGCAATAGCTTGTGTTGACTTTGTTTCAACTAACATGCGTAAAATTTCGAACTCACGAACAGTTAATTGATCTAAGGCAGCACTTTCAGTACCGAGTTTTTCTAAGGCTAAGGCTTGGGCGATGTCAGCACTTAAGGTATATTTCTTTTGCTGGACGTCATAAATCGCTCGAATTAACACATCAGGATCACTACTTTTAGTGACATAACCTAATGCTCCTGCACGAGTTGCTTGTACGGCAAAACTTGGGTTTTGGTGCATGCTAAACACGAGGATCTTGGCTGAGGAATCGAGTTGTTTTATTCGGGAAATAGCTTCTAAGCCACCTTGCCCTTGCATAGATATATCCATTACAGTCACATCGGGTTTATGTTCTTTATACTTCATATAGGCTTCTGCACCATCACTAGCTTCTGCAATAACAGTCATATTGTCTTGTTTTTGCAGTAAAGATCGATAACCTTCTCGCACTATGGCATGGTCATCTACCAACATTATTTTAATGGTGTTGTTAAAACTATTCATTAGTGTTCTTTTCTTCTGGAATATCAGGAATTGTGATGGTGATTGTTAAGCCACCTGTTTCACGAGGGGATAGTACGAGTTGTCCACCTAGCGCTATAACGCGTTCACGAATCCCTAGTAGGCCTACTCCAAGCGTGTTATCAAAACCATCTACTTTTGCGATGCCATCATCACTGATTTTTAGTTGGATATGCTTACCTGCTTGGTAGTGAACTAGAACAGTGGCATGAGAGGCGTTGGCATGTTTGGCAATATTGGTTAAACATTCTTGTACAATACGGTACATATTGACGGGGAGAGGTTCGGGAAGTGCATCAATATTGCCATTGATATTGAGTTGATAGCGTGTCTGACCATTTGATTGTTTATTCCAATTAAGGACTAAATTATTAAGGCTTTGACTTAAGCCTACATCATCAACTTCGGCGGGGCGTAGACGACGTAGCATACTTCGGAGTACGTCCATCATATGACGAGTAATGGGGCTGATAGTTTTTATTTCAGGGACTAGCTCGGGGCATTGTGTTGTTGCTGTTTGATTGATGGAGGCAGTGATGGCATTAATTCCCGCAAGACATTGGCCAAACTCATCATGCAGTTCTCGGGCGATATAACGATGGTCTTCTTCCTGAATGTTCATTAACTTTAAGGCAATTCGCTTATTATCGGCGATAGCTTGTTCTTGGCTGCTTGCTAAGGCATTGATGGCATCACTGGTTTGTTTCCATTCCTTAATATTAAAAGGCGGTAAACGCGTGTCTAAGTGACCATTACGCATGCGCTCTAATCCTGTAATAATGATCTGAGCAGGTTTTAATAGTCGGTTGATGGTGAAGTAAACTAGTATGCATACGGCAAAAATGCTGGCAAATAATACGCCTATAATTGCTTGTAAGTTGTTCCATGCACGTGCAGTTTCAATTCGAGTATTTAATGTAACCAAAATAGAGCCGTAGGTCATAATATTAAATGAAATATTTTTTTGTATTTCAAAGTCTGGTGAAAATATCTGTTGATATAAATTACCAAACCAAGCCGGCCATGTACGTTCGGCTTCAATAATTTGCTGGCATAAATTTCTGCGGCGGTTTTCAGAGCGAGATAAAAACTGAATACATGAACCAGAGACACTGTTAATGTCAGGCCATAATTCAGTATTGGGAAATGTACGCGATAAATCATGTCGAGTGAACATTTGCAGTAACTGGCTATTAACTTGTTTTTCAATGCGATCAGCAGTGAAGTTAGCCTCTGATATAGCTTGTTGGTCTGTTTGGTAGAGCACGTAAAAAGCACTGGAGGCTAAACAAAGAACAGCAACGAATAAGATTCGGAAAAATAATTGTTTTTTCAGATTCATAAATATTCTTTTTAAGCTAACCTTTTGATAGCACTATTGTTAGATGGTTATAACAGAGTGTTTAGGAGGTAATTGGCCAAAGGGTTAACGCTCCTTAATTATTCAATATAATACATTAAGGGCTGGGCTAAGAGTGGATGTGTCAGTTATTAATGAGGAATGTCTTTATTAATTTTATGGAGCAGATTGCCAACAGCACCAGGAATTGATTTACTGGGCATACCTTTTACTTCACTTCGGTATTCTTTAACGAGTTTATTCGTCTTGGTATCAAAGATTCGTGCAATTAGATAAGAAAATAGATACGTTGGTTTATGTAGTCGACCGATAATAATGTAATCAGCATTGTTATTACGCCCTAAATCTGCAGAACAACGGGCGCAATCAAATAAAAACCCGATGGCTTTATCTGCATCAACACGATCATTTTCTGAAACTTTGATCATGGTAAAGCCATCCATGTGGCTAAGGCCTGATTGTAATAATTCATTAATCATACTCATATTTTGTTGATCTTGAGCATCGATCTCAGTCACTTTCTTTGGATCAGTCAGTTTTAATGTCAAATTAAGTAACTCAAAATTAGTGACTGCAATAGTGGTATTTGCCCAAATAGGGTTGCTCACAAAGAACAGTGAAAGAAGTAAGGATGTTAACGTTATATTTTTCATAAGGTGAATTATCTCTTAATTAATTTCATAAGGAGCATAAGAAGAAAGGTTATCTTAACTCAAATTATATCGGGCATATTTCCTTATATACCCAAGCTACTTGAAGATGCAGATTTTACTGGTCGCGTCATTCTCGAGTGTTTTTATCGAGAATCTACTATTTTAAGCAGATCCCAGCTAAGAACATGCTGGGATGACGAAATAAAAAAGCTGCATCTTGAATGATAACGGGTATAGATGCCTCTAATGACTGTTGTGTTTACTTATCGAGTTTTTAGATAAAGGAAAGACATCTTTAATATTTATACAAAACGCAAAAATACATCATAGGGAAATTTGCCCGAGTTTATAAGGCATAATCAAGGTTAAGATGGTCGTTAAACTGAGTATGATGAGTTTTGTTAATTAATCTTTGAGGTAAATAAAATGGAAATATTATTAATAGGTGGTGTGGTAACAGCGATGGCGTTGATTTTTTCAGCATGGTTGATGACTTTTACTAGGTGGTATCCGATTCCAGGCTTGGATGGTACTTACGACTTTGCAACATTGATTCGTGCACATGTAGATTTCGCCTTGATGTCTGTATTTAATTTTAGTTTTTATGGTGCAGCAATGGGCGGAGGTATTGATTTGCCGATTATTGCATGCTGGTGTGTAGCCATTGGTGGCTTTACCAACCCAAGTATTTTTGTTGTGGCGGCTTTAGATGAAAACTTCTGGGATAAAATGTTTTGGAAAGTTGCATCTGGAATTAGTTTCCTGGTGACAACAACGGGTTTTGTTTGGATTTCTTACACTTTTATTCAACACTATCTATCAGTATAAATATCGATGATAGTCATCAGAAGTGCCTTTATAAAACTGAGTACGTCATTCCCGTGGGAGCGGGAATGTAATTATTCTCATGATGATAATGTAGGGAAGTATGGAGGATCTTGCTTAAAATGACTTTGTTAAGCTTACAGTGGGTATATCCCATGGTATTGTTTTTACTTCCACTTACTATCTTGCCTTGGTTGTCTCGCCAACAAGAAAAAACAGTGGTGTGGAGCCACTTTGTGCCTATCGATCCGCTGTCGAAGGTTATCGGTATTATTTTAAAATCGTTAGCCTCCCTTGTCGTAGCATGTTTGGTTCTTGCGTTGGCGCAACCCTATGTCCCAGAGCAAAAGATAGAGCGAGTAGGGGCGGGATCAGAAGTTATATTATTAGTTGATCGCAGTCGAAGTATGGATGATGCTTTTGCCATTAAAGGTCAGTTATTGATGGCAAGTGTTGGCAAATCAGATAGCAAACGCCGTGTGGCTAAAAAGTACTTACTTGAGTTTATTAATAAGCGCCCAGATGACCGTTTTGGCTTTGTGCTATTTAGTGACAAGGCCGTTGATTTATTACCCTTAACCTATAATAAAGAGGCAGTAAGAGCAACGATTAATGCTAATGCCTTGGGTAAAGGATTGTCTGAAACAAATATTACTAAGGCATTAATCACTGCCGCAAATATGTATGACAGTCAAGCCTACCGTGGCTCACGAATTGTGTTGTTAGTTTCTGATGGTGGTCGTGAGATAAGTGAAGAAGCAAAACAGAAAATAGCAGGTTTGTATCAGCGTGAAAATATCTCACTGTATTGGTTATATATGCGCTCTGTTACAGGTATGACTTTGGATGAGGCAATTGGGGATAATCGGCGCTGGACAGAGACACCTGAAAGAAAGCTACACAGCTTCTTTAAATCAATAGGTGTCCCTTATAAGGCATTTGAAATTGAGTCGGTAAAAACATTTTCAGAAGCAATGGATACTATTGATAAACAACAATATCAGACATTAATTGTTGAAGAAACCCTGCCTCGTGAAATGAAAATAAAACCGCTATACATCACAGCGGTGATATCGATGTTGCTATTGGTGTTAGCACAATTTTATACAGCATGGGGTGTGAGAAAAGTGGCTGGGAGGTAAGGGGGAACTATGATTTTGAATCAGGAAAGAATTTTTATTAAAACTAAAACAATTCAATCTCGCCATCGTCAATTTTTTCTTCAAAAATACCACTATCAATCAAATCTTCATAAAAAAACAGTTTATTTCTACCGTTATTTTTAGCATGATATAAAGCTTGATCAGCCCTGCCAACAATATCACTTGCTATGGCATGTTGTTCCATAATTAAGGTTGCACCAAGGCTAATCGTGACCTGACCAACTTGGGGAAATGAAAAGTCTTCGATTGATTTCCGGAACCGTTCAAAGGATAGTTTAGCTTCTTTTTGATTATTTACCTTTACGATAACAACAAATTCTTCACCACCAAAACGGAACAATAAATCATGAGGTCTAAAGTTTTGTTTCATCACTTGTGAAAGCATTAATAAAACTTCATCACCGTACACGTGGCCATAGGAGTCATTAATCCTTTTGAAAAAATCAATGTCGATGATGGTTAACCAATATTCATCAGCATCAGAAGAAAGTTCTATCCTATTGTTATCGCCTGAATATGAGCTTGAATCAGGCGTTTCTGTAGCAAGGATGTTTTGTATTTTAGAGATGTTGTCATCAAATGTTTTACGGTTAAGTAAGCCCGTAAGTTTGTCTTTCTGATTTTCTTCTAGTAAGCCATGAAAGTTTTGTGAAATACTCAATAAGCTAGATATGATAAGGTTTTCATGTTCAGAAAGTTCATGGCTAATTGCGACTGATAAGTAGCCAACAATCTTGTTGAGCCCATGAACTGGGTAAATGCTTACAAATTCATTATCAATTTTGGTGGAATAGAGCTTCCCCGTAGAGTCAATCCAATCCATAGCCCTTTTTATTAAATCAGGGACGGTTATATTTTCAATTTGAACTTCTCTTGTTTCTTTTGTTTTTTCTCTGCCGCCTATCGATTCTGTTTCTGATATATATCGGATTAATCGGCAAGGCTCATTATGATTATTGAACTTGTAGAATGAAATATCTTCAACTCTCAACATATCAGCGAGGGTCTGCATAAAGCTAAATTCAAATATATCAATATCACGAATAGTCGTTAATGAAGCGACTTTATCTAATATTAGGGGGTTTTTTGATGAATTCCTGTTTTCCATACACTATTTCCTGAAGAAGCTAGTTGAATACTATCAGATAAACCAGGGATATAATCAAATATTTGATTATATCTTTATCACTTTTTCTCAAGTCTTATTATTTATATTTGACTCAACTGTTCTCGAACTAAAGCACAGAATTTTTCCACTGTTTTCTTTCGGCTTCTATTTCTTGCAACTAGCAACCCTATTGTTCTTGGTGGCAGTTTGGGGTTGAGATCGCAAATCTCTAATCTATATTGTGCTTTTAAAGCTGAAAAAGCTTCGGGTAGAATACTAAATGAGGTGCCGCCTTCGACGAGATCTAGAATCGAGGATATGGTGTTCACTTCGGTAACATTGGTGTATTTAATCTGATTGTCGGTGAAGTATTTATCAACGATTTTTCGGGTTTCAAAATACTCTGAGAGTAGGATTGCTTTGAGTGGGTGGGGTTTTCCCATCATTATGTCCTGAGCAAGGCTGGCATGGTTAGGGGAGAGGATAAGTTTCCAGTTTTCATCAAATAGCCGTTCAAACTCTATCTCCGGGTAGTCCTTTTGTAAGATAAACCCGATACCAATATCAATGTCGCCACGTGCTACCTTTTGCTCAATATTATGGTTGGTCATCTCTTCAATGTGTAGCGAAATATTAGGATTGTTACGATCAAATTCAGCCACTAAGCTACGAAGATATAATGAGTTAATGGATTGTAAAACACCAATTTTAAGCGTTCCTTTTTGTCCTGATTCGATATCTACGACAGACTCTTTGAGTAATTCAACTTCATTAAGTATTTTTATGACAGAGGATAAAACAAGCTCGCCACTTTCAGATAGCTTTACACCACGTCCAACGCGTTCAAATAACTTCGAGTTTAGTTCCTGCTCTAATTGTTTGATTTGATTGGATAGTGCCGGTTGGGTGATATGAAGCTTATTTGCTGCATTGTGAAAGTGTTGTAGCTCTGCAACCACCTTGAAATATCTTAAATGTCGAAGTTCCATTTTTATGCCTTATGCAAAATAAATGATTCGTAAAAATTATCAATATGATAGTTATAAAAACTTATACTTTCAATTCATTTTCTGAGAGTATGCATATTCGGTAAAAAATATGTAATTTAATTCTGATATTAAGGAGGAGATAGATGTTGAAAAAACCACATAGAAACGTTGATGTTCCTCAACTGTGTAAATGATTAAGCGCACTCTAGCTGGCATTATCGCCTATACCGTCACGCCTTTTTCAAGTGATGAACAGCTAAATCTTGAGGCTTTGTATTTACTCATTGATGATGTGATCGACTCGGGTGCAGATGCTATTGCTGCTTTAGGTAGTGCTGGCGAATGTGCTTATTTAGATGATGATGAGTGGGCATTAGTCGCATCTCAGACTATTGAGCATGTGAATGGTCGAATTCCCGTTATTATTGGTATTTCAGAACTCACAACTAAAAAAGCAGTGTCGCGCGCCGTTTTTGCTAGTGAGGTGGGTGCTGATGCCATTATGGTGTCTCCCTTTTCTTATTACCGCTTATCAGAAGATGAAATCTATGATCATTACGCGACTATTTCTAAAGCGATTTCTATTCCAATTATGATTTATAACAATCCTGCTACATGTGGCGTTGATATGTCGCCAGAATTTATGCTGTCAATGGTTAACGATATTGAAAATGCAACCATGATAAAAGAGAGCTCGGGTGATATTCAGAGAATGCGAACATTGCACAGGTTATCTAAGGGAACCGTTCCTTTTTTTAATGGCTGCAATTATTTAGCACTCGATGCTCTCAATGCTGGTGCAATTGGCTGGTGTACTGCTGCACCATGTTTAATAGGTGACTTGCCAAAACGTCTACTAGAAGAAGTGAAGAGTGGCAAGGCCGAAACAGCAAAAGCCCTTTTTGAAAAGCAATTACCACTTTTAGAATTTATCGTGGCCGGTGGTTTGGCATCGACTGTAAAAGCAGGGCTTGAGATTCAAGGCTTATCAGTAGGTACTGCACGGCGACCATTAAAACCGCTAACAACTGAAAGAAAGCAGGCATTAAAGAATATTATGAGTTCAATAGCCTCAGGCAAGGGCGGTAAAAATTATTGAATCAGATAGGTACTATTTCAACACAAAAATCAACGGGAAATTTTCCTATATAAGTTCGTGATAATATCCATCTGGTTCATGGATGTGGTCATATACATTTCAAAAATATAATAATAAAACACTAAAAGAAGAGAGAGGAAGACATGGCAGATATGCAAAAATTAGAGGCAGCACGTGATAAGGCCTTGGCATTAGAAAAAGTAGTGAACACGGTTGTAATTGGGCAACAAAAAGCAATTCGATTGATTTTGATTGCTTTACATGCTCGTGGACATGTATTACTAGAAGGTGGTGTAGGTGTTGGTAAAACAACATTACTACGTGCCTTTTCTAAAGCATTGGGCGGTGCCTTTGGTCGTATCGAAGGTAGTGTTGATTTAATGCCGAGTGACTTACTTTATAGTGCATGGGTTGATGGTGAAGGTAAACCTGTTATTGATCCCGGTCCCCTCATTGCTCATGGCGATGATACGGCTGTATTTTTCTTCAATGAAATTAACCGTGCTCGTCCACAAGTACAATCATTATTATTAAGAGCAATGGCTGAGCGAAGTGCTGAGGCTTTTGGTAAAGAATATAAATTCCCTCATATGGTCGTATTTGCCGATCGTAATGGTGTTGAAAAAGAAGAAACATTTGAATTAAGTGCTGCAGCACGCGATCGTTTCTTATTTGAAATCGGTATTGCTAACCCAGAAGCATTGAATGACCGTAAGGCATTGATTTTTGATTCTAAATTCCATGATGTAGATGAGTTGTTGAGCACATTATCAGAGCCATTACTTGATTACACAGAGCTGAATGATCTTGATAAAGATGTTCAACATGCTGTGTTTGTATCTCAAGAAATTGAAGACTACATCATCAGAATCTGGGATGCGACATGGAAACCTCAAGACTTTGGTATTGATATTCCAGATGTATTTATGGAAGACCTTGTTGTTGCCGGTGCCAGTGTTCGTGGTATGTCAGCAATGGTTCGTGCCGCTAAAGTATCGGCATGGTTAGAAGGTCGTGATCATGTACTACCAGATGATGTTCACACGGTATTATTTGCTTCATTAACGCATCGTGTATTTTTGTCACCTATTTATGAAGGTCGTCGTGAGCAGATTATGCCTTTATTTATTGCTGCTTTACGTGATCATATATCTGCACCTTAAAGATAAATCGACTAATCATTTTTTATCTTTAGGGCTTAACAATGAGCGAAAATAAAAATAGACAAGATGAGTTTAGTTATCGCTATCCTCACAAGGTATACGGTAGCCTTCCTGGGGTTCATCATGGTAAATCTTTAGGAACAGGGGACAGCTTTGCAGGTTTTTCTGATCTGTTTGATTATCCTGATCCAAGACGTTTGGATTTACGTGCGACCATTCGTGACAATATGGCAACGGGTAAAGATAATTACTTGGTCAAACGCTATCAGCAACGTTCTCCCATTACCTTATGGATGATGGCTGATTTGTCACGTTCTATGGCGATTTCAAATGTTAATCATGATCAGTTGGCAAATTTAACACAGTTAGTTGCACATTCAGCAGTTGGCATGGGTGACCGTTTTGGTTTAGCCGGATTTGATTCAGGTTTACGTCATGATGTTTATATGATGCCAACACGGCAACGGAGCATGCCCATGGTTGCGGCAGACATGATCCGTGATGCTGAAGCTGCACCAGCAGCAGGCGTTGATGGTTTAATTCATGCTGCAAATATGATTACCAGTAAACACGCCATCGTTTTTCTAGCATCAGATTTCTGTTGTGATCTCGACACTGTAGATCGGGCATTAAGACAGCTTTCACGTTATACGGTTGTTCCTATTGTTTGGAAACATGATGATGTAAATCATTTACCTTCTCATGCCGGTTGGACAGAAATGTGTGACTCAGAAACAGGCGAGCGACGTAGCATTTGGATGCGACCAAGCATTAAGAAACGCTGGAAGCAAACGATGGATGACCACTTTGAACAGTTAACTAACTGCTTTATGCGACACCGTGTAAGACCACTGTTTACAGATGGTGATGTCACTGGTGAACAGTTAACAGACTACTTTTTAGGCAGGAAATAACCATGAATCGTTATATTATAAATCTAGTCATGCTGCTTCTTATTAGCATATCTAGTAGCGTGTGTATGGCGGAAGAAGAGCTTGAGCAAGGAGCCAAAGCACTTGTTGAACTTAAATCTGCAAATGATGCCGTACCGACTGAAGAGGAGCAGGCTCAGGAAAAAGCAGAAGCCGCTAAGAAAATAGCAGGTGCTCAAACACTGACGGCAAGCGTTGATCGCGCATGGGGTTTATTACTTGGTGATGAGTTAGCGGTGAGGGTTGATACTAGTACATTAGAAGCAGGTATTAATGAATCTAGCTTGCCTCAAGAAGGAAAGCGTTACGGCTTATGGCTTTATCTAAAAGGTATTGACGTAGAAGAACAGCAAGTAGTCTTTCACTATCAAGTCGTTAATGTACCGGCTAAAAATACCTCAGTAGAAACACCGGCATTTGATGTAAAACAAAATGATGAAAAATGGTTTGTAATTCCATCAGCTTCGTTAGTGATAGGTCCATCTTTAGCTGCAAGTGAGGGACTAAGTAATATCCAAATCAAAGAGGATCTTCAGCCAACATTTATTTCGACAACAGAGATGTCAAATGACTTAAAACGCTATTCACTTATTGCCATTATTTCGTGGTTATTATTGATGTTATGGCATTTCGGCTGGAAAACAAAAAACCGTGCGCCATTTTCACAAGCGGTGCATGACTTAGGTCGCTTAAAATGGAAACGTTCAGTGACACCTGATCAAGCCTCACGGATCTTACATACAGCATTTAATAAGACATCAAACACAATTGTTGTTTACGGCGAAATAGACGCTCTATTAGAAAACTATGCATGGCTAGCACCGTTGCAAGAAGATATTCGAGCGTTTTATCAACAATCGGAATCACATTTCTTTGCCAGACAGTCTGGGCAAGAACCTGATATCGATATGATTAAAAAATTAGCGAAAGCATGTCGTTCTAAGGAGATGCTCGCATGACATTGTTTGGATTACAGTGGGCATTGCCAATAGTACTGTTATTACTTCCTTTGGCCTTGTTACCTTGGTTTACACATAACCAAGACAAAACAGTGGCATGGAGTCATTTTGTACCTGCCGATCCTATTTCTAATGTCATTGGCTTAAGCCTTAAAACACTTGCATCCTTGGTGGTTGCAAGCCTTATCTTCACGCTTGCAGGGCCTTATGTTCCTGAGAAAAAGGTTGATCGTGTAGGTAAAGGGGCAGAGGTTGTTATCTTAGTCGACCGTAGCCGTAGTATGGATGACCCTTTTTCCACTCGTGGTAAAGCACTAGCGGTTAACCGTACGGTAGGTAAGGGTGATAGTAAACGTCGTATTGCAACAAAATACTTACTGGAGTTTGTTGATAAACGCGCTGATAACCGTTTCGGTTTTGTATTGTTTAGTGATAAGGCATTAGACTTATTGCCTTTAACCTATAACAAAGAATCTGTTGTTGCCACGATTAATGCTAGTGCATTAGGTAAAGGTTTATCTGAAACTAATATCGCCAAGGCAATGATTAAAGCTGCCGAGATGTATAGCAAAGAAGACTATCACGGTTCACGAACTGTACTGTTAGTGTCTGATGGTGGACAAGAATTTGATGAAGAAGACAAACAGCGCATTGCCGAGCTGTATAAAGTCGAAAACTTAAGACTTTATTGGATCTATATGCGTTCGACAACAGGCTTAAGTATTGAAGAAGAAAGTGATGATGATTCATGGAAAAATACGCCTGAAAAGAAATTACATAAATTCTTTAAAGAACTGGGTATTCCATATCGTGTATTTGAAATTGAATCAGTCAAAAGCTTTTCAGAAGCCATCGATACGATTGATGAACAGCAAGATCAAACCTTAATTGTGGAAGAGATTATTCCACGTGAGAATAAAACAGGGCCGTTTTTTTGGCTCGCAATAATAACCATGTTGATATTGGTTTTAGCACAATTTTATACCGCATGGGGAGTGAGAAAAGCACATGATTAATTCATTACATTTAGCACATTGGGCTTTAGTTGCCGTTGCCGGAGCAAGTACATTAACAGCAGGGAATGCTGGTTGGACACTCTATCAAACCAATAAAGTTAATAGTTTTATTAGTAGCCCGAGTGAGTTTGAACAAGTGCCTGAGCATAAAAAAGCACAGTTCGCAAAAGCATTTGATGATGTCGGAAAAGGACAGTCTGAACAGGCGCTAGAACGTTTAACCACAACGCTTACAACCGAAGACCCTGTTCTTGAAGCGGCTGCTTATTTTAATCGAGCAAATATTCATCTACGAGAAGTACTTGCTTTACCACTTAAAGACACAGGCAGAGTTGCATTAGTAGGGCTTGCAAAACAGGACTACCGTAATGCATTACTGGTTGACCCAAACCTTTGGGATGCTCGGTTCAATTTGGAATATGCATTACTACTCGTACCAGAAGAAGCGGGCGCGATGGGGAAATCTGAATGGGGTAAAAAAGGATCTTCACGGGTTATCGTTAAAGCTGTTGGTTTTAGAGTTGATTTACCATGAAGCTATCCTATCAATCACGTATCACAGGCTCAGCATTTTTAATGCTGGTAGTCATGGTGTTGATCTTATTCGCTCTGTTCTTTCCTCGGACAGATCGCACCGTAAAAGTAATGGATCTACTATTTGTTCTTGATATCACACAAAGTATGGATGTAAAAGATGTCGAATTAAATGGTGAAACAGTAAGCCGCTTGACATGGGCAAAAGACTACACAAAGAAAACGCTACAAAAACTACCGTGTGGTTCACATGTGGGCTTAGCAGCGTTTAGTGAGTCACGTAGTTTAGTGTTAATGAACCCAGTAGAGGTGTGTGCAAGCTATAATGACTTAACGCACATGTTGTCAAAAATACATGGCTCGATAGCATGGGCATTATCAAGTGAAGTCTCAAAAGCGGTATTTGGGGCTATTGACCAAGCAAAACTAATGACTCCGAGTCCTGATGTCGTCTTCCTTACTGATGGGCACGAAGCGCCACCATTACATGACAGCCTATATCCTAAATACAAAAAGAAATTTGATGGCGTGACAGGGATATTTGTCGGAGTGGGCGGGGATGAATTGCTACCTATTCCAAAACATAAATTTGATGGCACGGCTGATGGATTCTGGGAACAAAATGAAGTATTACATGAAGATGTTTATGCCTCACTACGAAGTGAATCAGAAGAAATGCGAGCTGCTCGACCTAAAAATGAACATCTATCCTCACAGAAAAAGACACATATAGAACGACTCGCAAAAATGTTGAATTTTGACACCGTTTTATCACCTGAAGAATCAAATGCAGTGATAGATGCCTTAGAAAATAAAGTAGAAACGCGAGACCAAGTTGTTAATTACAATTGGGCACCTTGGTTTGCAAGTATTGCTTTGTTTCTATTAGTATTGCTCTACTTACCATTTAGGTTTATTCGAAGCTGATTGAGCTTTAGATCAATTCTTAATTGAACCTCCTCACCCCAGCCCTCTCCAACAGGAGAGGGAGCTAAGAGCTAAGCCTTTTTCTTAAGGGCTTTTACACCTTGGCTCCTTCTCCCTTGAGGGATAAGGTTGGGATGAGGGTGTCACCCTCAAATCAAAATTAATCTGCACAAGACTCAAACAACTTAAGGATGCAGTTAACTTAATAAAGCTCGTCATCCCTGTGAAAACGGGGATCCAACGATAGTGACCATTTTCACTGCCCATGGATTCCCATTTTCATGGGAATGACGAAATGAGAAAGCTACATCTTCATTTATCACGGGTATACACCTCAGCTACTTCAAGACTCAACAATCTGAACTCCTATTACTTCTGAAATACTCTTAACCTTCTCCAAAAACAGCTTCTTTTCCTTATTGCGATGTTCGGAGCAGAGCACTTTTTCTTGAAGCTCTTCATCTTGATTTTTTCCAGAAAGTGCTAAAGTTAAAAAACCAGATATTTCCGTATATCCCATCGTGTTTGTCCCTACAGAATCTTCGGTGAAAAGCCTTAATTTACTTTCAGGGACAATTTTGAGATTACTTGTTGAAATGGTTTTACCCAGATACTTTTTCTCTATAGAAAGTAAATTAAATAGCTTATCGAAATAAATCGACTTCTTATATGTTGAGCTAATTGCCAAAGCAACTGTGCCAATAAAAAATATGACAGAAGCGATATAAGACTGTTTTAAATAAAAAATAATTGAAAATGCTAACAACGCTACAGGAACGATGATAAACATAATGGTAAGTTCTTTCGGCAGTGTATAGGTATAAATTTCTTTTTTCATAATCTGGTCCAATAGTGCCTTTCAATAGGTGATAAGAATTAAGCTAGTCGAGTCCTTGGCGCTTTTTTTCATTGTTTTTCTAACTCAGGAAGCATTATGTTAGTGATTAGAGATAGTGCTTTTTTATCGCGGGTTTTAAAGTATTTAGGGGCATGTTTTGGTAGCCATACTTCATTGAAATGTTTTTTGAAATCAGCGAGGTATTCGTTGGGGTATAGTCTGGCATCAAACACTCTTCCATCAGGGTATTCATGTTTATATGATGGAAAGCTTTTAGGATCAATTCCTTTGTTATCGCGAAGCCATTTAGAAAATATTTGACCTTGGGATATATCTGGGACCAGGTTAGATGGCAATGTGTATCCAGACTCTTCGAGGGGAGCGATTAAATTGAATGTTATCTCATTGAGAATAGAAAAGTGTGTGTGTGGTATTTTTCCTCGGTTAACCATATATCTTTTTAAGTGCACGGGGAGTTCAGTGGAGGCATTCTCCTCCGACATCCATTCGCGAACCCATTTCGATACTTGTACTGCAAATTTTGGAGATAGCCATTGTGCTAAGTTTATAGCAATATCTGGGTGAACCCATGTGCCTTGATTTTGCGGGTTTCCTCTCTTAAAAGTGTGAACTAAATCCGAAACGGGAATTCCCGTTTCGGCTGATAGTTCCTTTAGAAACTCACCTGTAGACTTCAAACGAGAGTAATCAGTTATTTTCTTGTCAACAGAGCGGCACATTGCGGTAGCGTTGATATAGCCATCCGTTGCTCTTTGATTAATAACACTTCCTTCAATCTTGTGAGGTATTAGTGCTAGAGGAAACTGTTCCATGTACTTCTCCGATATCTGTCTTTTAGATATAATTTGTCATTAACGGGAAGAGAGTTTCCCTATAATATCTATACATAGATGGACAAGATTTCCCTGTAATTCGAATATCAGGGTTAAGCGGGGAATAAATACATCCATGTATTTGAAGCTTGATAATGGCATAGTCACTATTGATTTTCAATCACTAGCGTTTTTTATTAATGCAATGTGTCTTTAGGACTAATTAAGGTGTGACTGTTATTAATTTGAGGATGGTAGTTTAGTATTGAGCTTAAATTGTTTATAGTTAACGCCATGCTAACTATTTCTATTAAAGATCAACGATGTTACTTCTTTGAAGGTGATGACTTAAGGTTTGAGGCTTCGGTCTCAACGGCTTTAAATGGTGCTGGAGAGAAAAAAGACAGTGGTTGTACACCTCGAGGTTTACATCAAATCCGTGCTTGTATTGGTGCTGATCAACCCGAAAATACAGTTTTTGTTGGTCGTCGACCTACTGGTGAGGTTTATTCACCTGAATTTGGTTTGCAGTTCCCAGAGCGAGATTGGATTTTAACGCGTATTTTATGGCTAAGCGGCCTTGAATTGGGACAAAACAGATTGGCAAATGTTGATACAATGCAACGTTATATCTACATCCATGGTTGTCCTGATAGTTTGCC
>WTAY01000253.1 GCA_013139345.1 Methylophaga sp.
AAGTAAAAGGTGGTTTCACTGTTGAATTAGAAAACATTCGTGCGTTCTTACCTGGTTCATTAGTTGATGTTCGTCCACTTCGTGATACTTCTCACTTAGAAGGCAAAGAGCTTGAGTTCAAGTTAATTAAACTTGATCGTCCACGTAACAATATCGTTGTTTCTCGCCGTGCAATCATGGAAGCAGAAAACTCTGTTGAACGTGAAGCATTATTAGAAACATTAGAAGAAGATAAAATCGTTAAAGGTGTGGTTAAAAACCTTACTGACTACGGTGCGTTTGTTGATCTTGGTGGTATCGATGGTCTTCTACATATCACTGATATGGCTTGGAAACGTGTTAAACACCCATCTGAAGTCGTTACAATTGGTGATGAAATCGAAGTTCAAGTTCTTAAGTTTGATAAAGAACGTGAACGTGTATCTCTAGGCTTGAAACAAATGGGCAGCGATCCTTGGCAAGATATTGCTAACCGTTACCCGAACACTAGCCGCCTTCAAGGTAAAGTTACAAATATTGCTGATTACGGTTGCTTTGTTGAAATTGAAGATGGTGTTGAAGGTTTGGTTCACATGTCTGAAATGGACTGGACTAACAAAAACGTACACCCATCTAAAGTTGTTCAATTAGGTGATGAAGTTGGCGTTATGGTTCTAGACATTGATGCTGAACGTCGTCGTATCTCTTTAGGTATGAAACAATGCAAACCAAATCCTTGGGAAGAGTTTGCAATGACTCATAACAAGGGCGATAAAGTGTCTGGTTCAATCAAATCAATCACAGATTTCGGTGTATTCATCGGTCTTGATGGTGGTATTGATGGACTTATCCACTTATCTGATCTTTCTTGGGATGAAGAAAACGAAGATTTAATTCGTGATTACAAGAAAGGTGATGATTTAGAAGCTGTTGTATTGGCTATCGATCCTGAACGTGAACGTATTTCATTAGGCGTTAAGCAAATGCAATCTGATCCGTTCTCTGAATATATGTCTGAGAATCCTCGTGGTACCGTTGTTACTGGTACAGTAAGTGAAGTTGATGCACGTGGTGCAACAGTAACATTAGCTGACGGTATTGAAGGTTACATCCGTGTTGCTGATATTTCTCGTGAACGTACTGAAGATGCAAGTAAAGTATTATCAGTAGGCGATAAAGTTGAAGCTAAATTCACAGGCATGTCTCGTAAAGATCGTACTTTAACGCTATCTATCAAAGCGAAAGATTCTGAAGAAGAATCAGAAGCGTTGAAAGAATACTCTAATGTGTCTAGCGATGGTGCTACAACATTAGGTGATTTGTTGAAAGCGCAAATGGATCAAAAAGATAGTTAATATTGTTTGAATAAATAATAAGCACCTAGACATTAGTTTGGGTGCTTATTTTTTTATAAGTACATTAGTTATAAACATTTTGTGGCATAGGGTAAGCCTTTGGGATTATTCTAAGGAAATTAAGACATATGACAAAATCAGATTTGATTGAAATATTATCTGAAAAACAATCACTATTGAACTATCGTGATGTTGAGTTAGCAGTAAGATTAATACTTGAACAAATGAGTGATAACTTATCAAGTGGCGAACGTATTGAAATTCGTGGCTTTGGAAGTTTTACTTTGCACCACCGTCCACCTAGAGTTGGTCGTAACCCTAAAAGTGGTGAATCAGTTGAACTGAGTGAAAAGTATGTTCCTCATTTCAAACCTGGTAAAGAATTACGTGATCGTGTTAACGATGCTGCCGGTTTTTAAACCTTAGATATGAAGTTGAGTCTAGAGTCTAACTCAGACATTAATGAAATTATTTCTTATGACGATAATCATGTCGTCATAAGACCACGTAATAACTCTGATTTATTACGGTTAGAAGAAAGTTTTATCCTCACTCCCACCTTAATTGTACCGAAGAAAAGAATATCTGATGTCGTTGAACCCGATGAGTTAGATTATTTAAAGACCCTAGAACCCGAGGTTCTAATCCTAACGAAAACAGCTGGACAACAGCTTTCCCCGCATGCTTTAGTTAAATTTTCCCAGCAATCAATGGGAGTTGAATCTATGTTAATAGGTGCTGCTTGTCGAACATATAATCTATTAGCAGCTGAAGGGCGACATGTCGTTTTGATCGTAAGATTTGACTAAATTTACTGATAATCGACGCAAGCACCCAAAATCCGTACCACTTCTAGGTGTATAGCTAAATCTTCGTCCAACAAGCATTCCATATAAAGTAATGATTTATCATGGTTTTCATAACCATGCTGAAATACATCCTTTTTAAAGGCTTGACCTTAGACAATGAAAAATGGACAATCGTTCCTACGAGTATTAATAAGGCAAATAACCTTCTGTTATGGCTTTTCACCCGTTACTTGATCTAGATCATGTAATGAATGAAAGTGTGATAGAAAATGTGCTGTAGAATGCAGCGTGCTTTATTGATAAGCGTGATGGAATGGGTCGACACCTTTCATAGTGAAGGGTTGAGTTAGTGTTTTTCATTGATAGAAAAGGGTGTGGTCGCTATGCAAGCGGAACAGCAATATAGTTTTCAAATAGTGAAATGGTTTGCCTACATGGCAGTCGTTTACTTAGTAGTTGGTACGGGAATAGGTGTGTATATCGCCTCTGAATTGGCATGGCCAGTTCTTAACTTCGATAATCCGTATATTAGTTTTGGTCGTTTACGTCCGTTACATAC
>WTAY01000162.1 GCA_013139345.1 Methylophaga sp.
CCATTAATATTCAACGCTTCTACCCAGTCATTATCTTCAATGCCTAGTTTTTCAGCATCGGTTTCAGAAATCCACACATTCGGCCCACCACGCGATAAGGTTAGCATGCGTAAATTATCTTGATAAGTACTGTGAATACCCCATTTACTATGCGGTGTAATCCAGTTGAGTTTCAAATATGGCTTATCGCCCAATTTTTTCATCATTTCCGCTGTAGACAACATATCTACTGCAGGTTTATAAGTACAAAAGCCTTCACCAAAATCACGCATCCATTGATGATCTTGATAGAACTGTGCACGGCCCGTTAAAGTACGGAATGGAATATGCTCATGGATATTGGTGTAACACGCGTTATAACTGACTTTTTCCGATTCAATTCCGCTCCAAGTCGGTGCAGTAATAATCTTACGTGGCTGTGCTTTAATATCACGGAAGGTGATTTTGTCATCTTCACGCGGTAGCGCTAAATGCGTATGATCGACACCGGTTTTTGTACTCAGTGCTTTCCATGATTTAACCGCCACTTCACCATTGGTTTCAGGCGCTAAAGCTAAAATCGTTTCACAGACACTAATATCATCTTCTAAAGATGGCATACCTTTCGATACCCCTTCTTCTTTGACGATGTAATTAATCTCTTTTAGATGCTCATACTCTTTCTTAGTATCCCAATCGATCCCTTTAATATTATTACCTTGCTTAGGCAATAAAGGCCCTAGCGCAGTAAATTTCTTATAAGTATCCGCAAAATCACGTGTAACCACTTTTAACAGCGGCATTGTTTTACCTGGAATAGGCTCACACTCACCACGCTTCCAATCTTTAACATCCATCGCTTGTGCTAATTCTGCAGGCGTATCATGCAAAATAGGCAAGGCAACGACATCTTTTTGCGTGCCTAAATGTTTTTCTGCTAAGACTGAAAAACTTTTGGCAATCGTTTTAAAAATCTGCCAATCTGAACGCGCTTCCCAACCTGGATCAACAGCTTGCGTTAATGGATGGATAAACGGATGCATATCGGTGGTATTTAAATCATTCTTTTCATACCACGTTGCTGTTGGTAGAACGATGTCTGAAAACGCACCTGTCGAGTTAAGGCGGAAATTAATATCTACCATTAAATCTAATTTCGCAATTGGCGCATCTTTATGCCATTTAATTTCTTGGCCTTCCGCTTCTGGCAAGACATCTTGCATCACACTATTTTGAGCGCCGAGAAGATGCTTAAGAAAATACTCGTGACCTTTAGCACTACTACCAATTAAGTTAGCACGCCAAACAAATAGGTTACGCGGATGATTTTCTGGTGCATCAATATCTTCCGCAGCAAATTTAATATCACCTGATTTTAATTGCTTAACAATATAATCAGAAACACCTTTTTCATCACTTGCACCGGCTGCTTCTGCGTCTTTAACAATATCCATTGGATTTTTATTAAAGTGTGGTGCAGACGGTAACCAACCTAAACGCTGAGAAACCACGTTGTAATCAGATAAGTTATGGCCTTTATAATTTGCTTGCGCACTTTTTGCTAACATCGCATCGGCTTCTAATTTTTCATAACGCCATTGATCAGTATGAAAATAAAAGTACGTTGTACCATTCATATGACGCGGTGGTTTTTGCCAATCTAAAGCAAAGGCAATCGGTGCCCAACCCGCTTGTGGACGTAATTTTTCTTGCCCTACATAATGCGCCCAACCGCCTCCACTTTGGCCAACACAACCACACATATGTAATAGGTTCATAATAGCGCGGTAGTGCATATCATTGTGATACCAATGATTTAATCCAGCACCCAAGATAACCATTGATTTACCCATGGTTTTCGCTGCATTATCCGCAAACTCACGACCTGAGCGAATTAAATCTGCTTGCTTAACGCCAGTGATTTTTTCAGCCCATGCAGGTGTATTGGGAATGCTCGCATCATCGTAACCCGTGGCTGCTTCTCCACCTAAGCCACGATCAATCCCGTATTGTGCAAGCTGTAAGTCAAATACCGTTGCGACTTTTACTTTTTTACCATTAAGTTCAAGCGTTTTAGTCGGCACATTACGGTGCATACCTAAATCTTTACCTGAGTCAAAATCAGAAAATAATACATCAACCACTTCTTCTTTATCAAAGATTAAACTTAAACGTGGCTTAACATTCTTCCTACCTTTTTTCGGTACTAGGTTCCATCTGCCTTCTTCTCCCCAACGGAAACCAATCGATCCGTTCGGTGCATAAACATCGCCTGTTTTTTCATCACAAACCACTGTTTTCCAGTCAGGATTATTTTTTTCACCTAAGCTATTATCAAAATCTTCGGCACGAACAAAACGCCCACTGATATAACTGCCTTCATGCTCATTTAAAATAACCAACATCGGTAAATCAGTGTAAGTACGCGCGTACTCTTCAAAATACGGATCTTGATTGTCAACATGGAACTCTTTTAATGCAACATGTCCCATTGCCATAAATACGGCTGCATCAGTCCCCTGTTTTGCAGGCATCCATAAATCAGCAAATTTTACGTATTCTGCATAATCAGGTGAAATCGCAACCACTTTTGCACCTTTATAACGCACTTCTGAATAAAAATGCGCATCAGGTGAACGTGTCATCGGCAAGTTAGCACCCGCAACCACTATATAAGTTGAGTTATACCAATCTGCTGATTCAGGTACATCCGTTTGCTCACCCCAAGTTTGTGGTGAAGCAGGTGGTAAATCGCAATACCAATCATAAAAGGATAAACATGCACCACCAATTAATGATAGGTATCGACTTCCTGCCGCATAACTAATCATCGACATCGCAGGAATTGGCGAGAACCCAGCAATACGGTCTGGGCCGTGTGTTTTAGCTGTGTAAACATTTGATGCCGCAATAATTTCTGCCACTTCATCCCAATCAACACGAACAAAACCACCTAAACCACGTACTGCGGTATATTTTTCGCGTTTTTTTGGATCTTCCTGAATCGCACCCCATGCTTCAACAGGATCTTTTCCCGTAGCAATTTCATCACGATACAATGAAACTAAACGCTCACGTATTAAAGGGTATTTAACACGTAATGGACTATACAAATACCACGAGAAACTTGCACCACGCGGACAACCTCGCGGTTCATGATTCGGCATATCTGGGCGGGTACGTGGATAATCTGTTGCTTGCATTTCAAAGGCAACCAGACCA
>WTAY01000220.1 GCA_013139345.1 Methylophaga sp.
AGTTAATTTAATAAAGCTCGTCATCCCCGTGAAGACGGGGATCCAACGATAGTGGTTATTTTCACTGCCCATGGATTCCCATTTTCATGGGAATGACGAAGTGAGAAACAGGCAGCTTCATTGATTATGGGTATATACCCAAATTACTTGAAGATACAGGTTAATTTACATCAATCATTTGTACTGTACCATCAGGGAGAATTTCAGCCATTTGGCCTTTAGGCTCATCCATAAATTGTACTGCAATTAATGTCACAATTGCTGTGGCAGAAATAACAAGGAAAAATGTTTGTGTCGCCACTAAAGATAATATTGTTAAAAAGATTAACGCACCGATATTACCGTAAGCGCCTGCCATTCCTGCAATTTGCCCTGTCAGTCGACGTTGAATTAATGGCACAACAGCAAATACAGCACCACAACCTGCATTAACAAAGAATGCACATCCCATTGATGCAAGCACTGCAAGTGCTATTGGCCATTCAGATGTAATTTGACTCATCACATAATAACCCACTGCTAAACCCGCAATACAAAAACTCAATGCCGCTTTTCGGCCAAAACGGTCACTTAATAAACCACCTGTTGGGCGTGAGATTAGGTTCATAAAAGCAAAGCCCGAACCTAATAGACCTGCTTGAACAGCACTAATCTCGAACGTAGTGTAGAAAAATAAAGGTAGCATTGAAACAACGGCTAACTCTGAGCCAAATGCCACCATATAGGCCAAGTCTAATACTGCAACTTGCTTGAATTTATAACGGTGAATTTCGGGGATTGCTTTAACAAAGAGGTCTTTGTTTACTTGATATATATGATAAGCCTGATAGAAATAGAATACGAAAAGGCCAATATAAATAGCCTGCACAGTACCAGCAGAAAGTAAATTTACGCCAGTTGGAGATAGTTTCCATGTTAATACTGCCAATGCTGCATACATTGGAATATTCATAAACAAATAGAAAAAGAGATCGCCTTTACTCGTCACTTCCAAACCACCTGATTTTTTAGGTTTGAAATAGGTTGAACCTTTAGGCGTATCAGAAACAGCATGGTAGTAAATGAAAGCATAAACTAAAGCAATAACACCTGTTGAAGCAACGGCATAACGCCAGCCATCATCGCCCCCGAATAGTAAGGCAACAGCAGGTAAGCTAATCGCGGCACCTGCGGCACCAAAGTTACCCAAGCCACCATAGATTCCACTTGCTAGGCCCACTTGTTTTGCAGGATACCATTCCGAAATCATGCGAATACCGATAACAAAACCAGCACCAACAAAACCGATCATAAATCGTGCTACTGCTAATTGTTCAAAACTATCTGCAAGAGCAAAAAAGAAACAAATAAAACTTGAGATGCCTAATAATAGAGGAAAGGTAATTCTAGGCCCATATTTATCAACCAGCATGCCCACGACTATTCGAGCAGGAATGGTTAATGCCACATTAAGAATTAAGATTGTTTTTATTTGTTGATCAGTAAGACCAAAGGTATGTTGAATGGAGATCAGTAATGGTGCATGGTTAAACCAGACCAAAAAGCTAATAAAAAATGCCATCCAACTAAGGTGGAGAATTCTAGTATTACCACTAAATGATAATAACTTTAGTTTTTGTGCAGACATCAAAAAGTTCTCTATTAAAAACAGTAACCAATATTGGTAACGATACTATTGCTGGAACCATGCCAACTTATAACGCATTGTTTTTATTGTCAATAACATTATTCAAGTGGGGTTCAGTAGCACTGTGATGTAACATTCGGATTTATGCTCGCACCAGCTAAGTGCGATATTTTAGAACTATTACAAACCTAATTCTATTGGCTTAACAATATAATTATAATTACAGATAAAATAAAAGAAACACTTTTCCAAAAAAGAACAGGATTACGCTCCATAAGCGGTGGTGCAGTCTTGCTCAAAAAGGCTTTATTGGGCTGGCGTAAATCAAAGGTAAACTCTGAAAGTTCTGTATAACGTTTATATGGGTTTGGATGTAAAGCCATTTTAAGCGTCTCATCGACCCAAGCTGGGGTTTCACGATCATCATGTAATGCCGTTTGATAATTGAGTTTATTTTGAGCAGATCGTGTTCTCGTTTTTGCTACTTGAATGCCGTAAGGAAATTGTCCCGTTAACATTTGATAGGTAATAACGGCTAAAGAATATAAGTCTGAGCGAGAGGAACCCGCTTCACCTAGAAAATATTCTGGTGCTGTATATTGAGCGGTACCCAATAATTCAGTCCGTTCCAAAGGCGTGGTGATCTCATTAATACCAGCCACTTTTGTTGCCCCAAAATCAATAATTTTTACCGTACCTGTATTATCAATCATAATATTCTCAGGTCGGAGATCTTGATGAATCATTTCTAAACGATGAAATGCCTGTAAACCTTTTGCAGTTTGTTCAACAATATCTCGTACCGTTGCCATATCTGGTTTGGGATTATCTCTCATCCACTGCGTTAAAGTTTGACCTTCAATAAACTCCATCACGATATATAAATAGTTTCGTTTTCGAGCCTGCATACACGGCTTTAATACATAAGGACTATTAATGCGTCGCGCAATCCACTCTTCCATCAAGAACCGCTCTAAATAAGCCGGATCGCCCTGAAGGTCAATGGAAGGAGTTTTGATAACAATCTGTTCACCTGTTTCATTATCAACCGCTAAGTAAACATGACTACGACTACTTGCATGTATGCTTCTAATGATTTTGTAGCCATCAAAGACTTCTCGCGCTTCTAATACAGGTGGGAATGGCAATTCTGTTAATTGCTGATAAAGCTCATCAGCATTCTGATTTGGCAATTCATCAACTCTGACTATCTGAATAGTAAGATTATCATCACTACCTTGTTCAAACGCTTTATCTACAATTATCTTTGCAGCAGCATCCAAATCATCATGTTGTTCTTTAATCGTATGACTAATGAATGATGAATCGACAAACTCATAAACACCATCGGTTGTCAGAATAAAGGTATCACCCTGCTCTACAGCAAGTGTTTGATAATCAATTTCAAGTTGAGGTTTAACACCCATCGCCCGACTAAGGTAACTATCATCTCGTGATGTCCACTGGCGATGGTCATCAGTAAGTTGTTCAAGTTCATCATCTTGTAAATGATAAATTCGTGAGTCGCCGATATGAAAAATATGAGCTGTTGTAGATTTAAGAATAAGTGAACTTAGCGTACACACATACCCTTTATTCATATCAAAACGATGTTCACTTCGTTTTGATTGTGAATGTAACCAAGAGTTAGTGGCAGATAGAACTTGTTGTGCAGATTTTTTTACTGACCATGCTTCTGATGTGCAAAAGTAATCCATTAGAAAGCCTCTAACAGTGGCCTCACTGGCAACTTGGCTTACTTTACTACTGCTAATCCCGTCGGATAAAGCAATAGCAATGCCTTTCGAGGTTAGAAGATGATCTTCAGGTATATAAACGCCATGAAAATCTTGATTGATTTCCTTTCGGCCTTTATTAGAGTGTTGCCCTGTGGCAATTTTTAATGTGTTTGACATCAATACCCATAGTCATTGGCTTAAAAAAATAGCCTCTACCCACTAGGAGCAGAGGCTTAATATCGGTAATCATTAGAAATGCAAATTTTTCCCATTCATTCTTAATTTTATCTCCTCACCCCAACCCTCTCCAACAGGAGAGGAAGCTTTAGCCCCTTCTCCCTTGAGGGAGAAGGTTGGGATGAGGGTGACAGTTTTAATTTCGCTAAAATAAGGACTTATCAATCCCAACTCAGCAACTATCAGCCATATAATTACATCTTGCTTTAACAGCTACATATTGAATATTATGGGTATATACCCATTATCATTGAAGATGCAGTTAATTTAATAAAGCTCGTCATCCCCGTGAAAACGGGGATCCAACGATAGTGGTAATTTTCACTGCCCATGGATTCCCATTTTCATGGGAATGACGAAGTAAGAAACATGCACCTTCATTGATTACGGGT
>WTAY01000125.1 GCA_013139345.1 Methylophaga sp.
GTTCTCCCTAATCTTGTTTAGGCTCTACCATATCACCTACACGGACTAATTTCAGTGCATTGGTACTGCCTTGAATCTCAAGGTCGCCTTTGGTGATAATGACTAGGTCACCATCCCGTACGACACCTCGACGTTGTAGTTCATCAATCGCTTCTTTATTCAGTGAAGCATGGTCGTCATGATCAACGGTAAAACTTACTGGATAAACACCACGATATAAAGTTACTTTTCTGCGTGTTTCAACATGTGGTGTTAAAGCAAAAATCGGGATCCCCGAACTAATACGAGACATCCACAAAGGCGTTGTTCCTGATTCAGTCAAGGCGGCAATGGCTTTCACATCAAGGTGATTAGCCATATACATCGCACCCATTGCAATCGCTTCATCCATACGTTCAAAATGCGAATCCATGCGATGGCGTGACACCCGTATTTCACGTTGCTGTTCTGCTTCAAGACAAATACGGTCTACCGCTTCAATTACTTTAACAGGGTGTTTACCAACAGCTGTTTCACCTGACAACATGACAGCATCTGTACCATCTAATACCGCATTGGCAACATCAAATACTTCAGCTCGTGTAGGAATCGCATTCGTTATCATCGATTCCATCATCTGTGTTGCGGTAATCACTACTTTATTATGTTGTCGGGCACGATTAATAATATTTTTTTGAATTGGAGGTAATGCAGCATCACCCACTTCAACGCCCAAATCACCACGTGCAACCATAACGGCATCGGATGCTTCAATGATTTCATCAATAACATCTAAGGCTTCAGCACGTTCAATCTTGGCAATAATGCCACCTTGTCCACCAGCATCACGTAATAGTTTTCGTGCAGTATGAATATCTTCTGCTGATCGAGGGAATGAAATAGCAACGTAGTCAGCTTGCATTTTGGCGGCAGTAATAATGTCTGCTTTATCTTTCTCCGTTAATGCATCTGCTGATAAACCGCCACCTTGACGGTTAATACCTTTGTTATTTGATAATTCACCACCAATAACAACTTTACAAATAATTCGCTGACCTTCAACTTGCTCGATCCATAAAACCACGCGACCATCATCAAGTAATAAGGTATCACCACGTTTTACATCTTGTGGCAACGTCTTGTAATCAATCCCTACTTGTTCAAAATTACCTACATCTGAATCAAGATCTGCATCTAAAACAAACTGAGCACCTTCTTCAAGAAAAACTTTACCGGTACTGAACCTTGCAATACGAATCTTAGGCCCTTGCATATCAGCCAAAACACCTACTTGACGTCCATATGCTCGCGCTCTGTTTCGTACAGTTTCTGCAAGATCTAGATGCTCTTGTGGATCACCATGCGAAAAGTTAAGACGAACAACATCAACGCCTGCTTCAATTAAAGCATCTAATGCTTCAGCTGTATTACTTGCTGGCCCTAAGGTTGCAACAATCTTTGTTCTTCTTTTTACTGCCACTTCTTTTAAATCCTATATTCTAGTTTGCGCGTGATTCAAGCATTGCAACCGCTGGCAATTCTTTTCCTTCAAGGAATTCAAGGAAAGCACCACCGCCAGTTGAAATGTACGAGACATCATCACTAATATTGTATTTTGCTACCGCTGCTAGCGTGTCACCACCACCAGCAATTGAGAAGGCTTTAGATTCAGCAATCGCCATTGCAATCGCTTTTGTTCCTTCACCAAACTGATCAAACTCAAATACGCCAACAGGGCCATTCCACACTATTGTGCCTGCATTTTTTATTACTTCAGCAAGTTCAGCAGCAGAATCTGGACCAATATCAAAAATCATATCGTCATCTTGCACGTCTGTCGCTGCCATCAGTGTCGCATCAGCCGTTTCAGCAAACTCTTTGGCACACACTACATCTGTTGGTACAGGTATAGAACGTCCGCCAGCCTGAGCATCAGCCGTTAATTTTTTACACGTATCAATTAAATCAGCTTCGTATAATGATTTACCCACATTATGACCTGCTGCTGCAATAAAGGTATTGGCAATACCACCACCTACAATTAGTTGGTCAACAATTTTTGATAAAGATTCCAAAACGGTTAGTTTTGTTGATACTTTTGATCCACCTACGATTGCAACCATTGGGCGTGCCGGATTATCTAATGCTTTACCTAATGCCTCTAACTCGCCAGACAATAATGGTCCTGCACAAGCAACAGGCGCATATTTAGCCACACCATGTGTTGAAGCTTGAGCACGATGAGCAGTGCCGAAGGCATCCATCACATAAATGTCACATAACTTAGCCATTTGTTGAGACAAAGCATCATCATCTTTCTTCTCACCCGCATTAAAACGAACGTTTTCGCATAATACAACTTCACCAGCACCGACATTAACACCATCAAGCCAGTTCTTTTCTAAGCGCACATCTTTACCTAATAATGCTGCTAAATGACGAGCAACAGGTGCTAATGAAAACTCATCAGCATATTCGCCTTCAGTCGGACGACCAAGATGAGACATCAACATTACTTTAGCACCCGCTTCTAATGCTGATTTGATTGTAGGTAATGAAGCACGAATACGCGTGTCATCAGCAACAGCACCATCTTTAAGGGGTACATTTAAATCTTGACGAATTAGAACTCGTTTACCAGCTAAATCTAAGTCAGCCATATTGATTACAGACATGGGGCATTTCCTTTATTTCTTATTTATTTCAATTTGATTATAGTCCCAATAATGGGCTTATCAAACAAAAAAGGCTTCCTATTTATAGGAAGCCTTTTTGATATTTATTGCGTATTTAGCTTTTACTTACCAACTAGCTCAACTAAACGCATCATATTACATGTATAACCATACTCATTATCATACCAAGCAACCACTTTAACGAATTTGCTATCTAATGCGATACCTGCGCCAGCATCAAAGTTCGATGGTGCAGTATGACCACGGAAATCAGTTGAAACAACGCTTTCATCGGTGTAACCAAGAACGCCTTTCATTGCGCCTTCAGAAGCTGTTTTCATTGCTGCACAAATATCATCGTAGCTTGCATCTTTATCTAATTGAACCGTTAAATCTACAACAGATACATCAGATGTTGGTACACGGAATGCCATACCTGTTAATTTTCCATCCAATTCTGGTAATACTTTACCTACTGCTTTAGCAGCACCGGTTGAAGATGGAATGATATTTTCTAAAATACCACGGCCACCGCGCCAATCTTTCATTGAAGGACCATCTACTGTTTTTTGTGTTGCTGTTGCAGCATGAACGGTTGTCATCAAGCCTTTAGCGATGCCGAAGTTATCGTTTAATACTTTTGCAACAGGTGCTAGAGCATTTGTTGTACATGATGCTGCTGAAACAATAGCTTCACCATTGTATTTGTCATCATTCACACCAAATACGAACATTGGCGTGTGATCTTTAGACGGTGCAGATTGAACTACTTTCTTAGCACCCGCATCAATATGAGCTTGGCAAGACTCTTCAGTTAAGAAGAAACCAGTACATTCAATAATGAGGTCAGCACCTACATCACCCCATTTAAGATCTGCTGGGTTACGTTCTGCTGTAATACGGATTGTTTTACCGTTAACAACTAAGTTGCCGTCAACGACTGATACATCACCATCAAAACGGCCATGAACAGAATCATATTGCAGCATGTATGCTAAATATTCTGGATCTAATAAATCATTGATTGCCACTACTTCAATATTTGTAAAGTCTTTTGCTGCAGCACGAAATGCCATACGGCCAATACGACCAAAACCGTTAATACCTACTTTAATTGTCATTCTTTAATTCCTTAAAAACTATTTAGACATACCCCTAAAAACTAAGATCTTGCGTTTCTGTCATTCCCATGAAAATGGGAATCCAACGATTGTGGCTATTTGAATAGTCCAATGGGCTCCCCGCATACGCGAGGATGACAAACAAAAACCTTAGTTTTTAAAGGTATATGTATTTTTTAAAAGTAATAATGGCCAGTGAGCTTATGCCCACTGACCACCATATTTACTTCGCTATAAAGCGTGTTTCGGAAACTAGATTGTTTCTTTAACTACTTTAACAACGTTTTCAACTGTAAAGCCGAAGTGATCCATCAATACGCCACCTGGTGCAGATTCACCAAATGTATCGATACCAACAACGCCGCCTTCTAGGCCAACATATTTGCGCCAGAAGTCAGTTACACCAGCTTCTACAGCAACACGTTTAACGCCTGGCGTTAAGATGCTATCTTTATATGCTTGGTCTTGACGATCAAACACGTTTGTAGATGGCATAGAAACAACGCGAGCATTGGTTCCATCAGCAGCTAATACTTCAGCAGCTTTAACCGCTAAATCAACTTCAGAACCTGTAGCGATAATGATTACATCAGCAGCACCTTTAGATTCTACTAATACATAAGCACCTTTACGCATACCGTCGAAATCAGCAGTGTCGTGTGTACAACCAGGAATACCTTGGCGGCTTAAGATTAAGCTTGAAGGACCATCTTTACGTTCAACAGCACATGTCCATGCAACAGCAACTTCAACTGAATCTGAAGGGCGCCATACATCCATATTAGGGATGTAACGCATTGCAGATGTGTTTTCGATTGGTTGATGAGTTGGACCATCTTCACCTTGACCGATAGAGTCATGGGTAAGAACAGCGATAGAACGAACTTTCATCAATGCAGCCATACGGAATGCACTTTT
>WTAY01000010.1 GCA_013139345.1 Methylophaga sp.
AGCTTATTATTTAATCTAGCGATCATTGTGCCAATCTTATTAGACATGCTATTCATTGATTGGGCGACAGTTTTAACTTCCAGTGTCCACGGTAGTTTTTTTATCGTTGTGAAGTTACCTGATGAAATTTCATTAGCTTGTTTTTCAATATCTTTTAATGATTTTAGTGTGAAGCGAAGTGCAATAATCAACAGAGCAAGTGCACAAAAGAAAATAAGTATGGAATAACTTAGTGTCGTTTTACCTTGTTGATAAAGCTTTAAATAACCATAAGAAGGGTTTGTTGAAACGTATAAAGTACCGGTGATACTCCATCCTGAACTGATTTCAGAAACGGCTGTGGCCACCTTCATCGGCATTAAACTAACAAGCCATTGAGGAACGCCCTCGACTTTATCGGTATTGGTCAGTTTAACGAGATCTTTGCCATCCACATCAACTAAACGTATTTCTTTGTAATAGCCCATATCAAAAATCGCATTCATCATTGTTCGAATAATCGGGTCTTGTTCATCCGACATGTGGGGGCTAAGAGATAGCCCTAATGAGGTTGCTGTATCTTGAACATGAATCTCAGACTCAACTTCTAAATAGCTTTTTATATTCCCCATGCTCAGTGCAAAGTTGACTGAAAAAATAATGAAGAAAATAAAGGCAATAAGAATCAGTAACTGTTTGGATAAAGACATAGGTAATATCAACCTTAAATAAGATTTTTAATAATGAAACAATACCGCGAAGGCTTGGCAGGTGCAAGTGAATGAATTAATCAGAGTTACAGCTAGGTGAGGGAAGGGATGCCAAGTAACTTAAATATGCAGAGCTATCAATGGATAATCGCGTATATACCCGTAATCATTCAAGATGCAGATTTTTTTATTTCGTCATCCCAGCATGCTTCTAGCTGGGATCTACTGAATACAATAGATTCTCGATAAAAACACTCGAGAATGACGGGGGGAAAGCAGCAGTTTCATCTATCATGGGTATATACCTATAATCAATGAATCTGTAGGTAAATGTTGTGCTTTTTGTATCTTTTTAACATGGTTGTATCAACACGCGTCTTAACTTTACCTCCTCACCCCAACCCTCTCCAACAGGAGAGGGGGCTACAAGCCTAGCTCCTTCTCCCTTGAGGGAGAAGGTTGGGATGAGGGTGGCAATCTTAATAATGCTAAATTCAGAACGAATCAGCACAAGAACACCAACCATTAACCGCATATTGTGCTTTGCTCTGGCTTCCTGTTTTTGCCTTCAATATCTGCATAATGAATGACTACCGGTATATATGCTGTCAAATACCTAGGCAGAAGGGTGTTTTTCTCTTACCATTTGGTCAACTAACTCCATTAAACTGTAGCTAGCTTGTTCAGCCTGCTTAAATGAATTAAGAATCGTTGATTGTGTCGCACGGCTGCTTTCCCATGAACCATCAAGTAAAGATACAGCTTGTTGGATATGCTTATGCACATCAGCATGTATTGGCCCAACTTTATGGTATGAAGGGTATTGATTAAATGCTTTGGCACCTTCGCCCTCAAAATACCAATGACCAAAACGACAATCATGGTCATTGACTTGAGTTTCCCGTGCTTCATCTGAATCTACACCGGTTGATAATGCTGCATAGGCATTTTGTTTATAGCGTAGGTGATCCACTTTAATTAATGCAGCAAAACTAATGTCATCAGCATATTGCATGCGATGCTCAGTATCTCGTGCGGAAGCGGCAAAGCTCTCAAATTTAGCGGCAAATTCTGTCACGACTTCGCGTGATGAATCGGCCATTTCTGACATGATTGACGAGTCATGAAGCATTGCGGTTGATTTTTGTTGGAAGGTTTCTAATACATCTGCAATGCTTGCTGTCGCTTTAATCGTATTGTCAGCAAGAGTCCTTACTTCATCAGCAACGACTGCAAAACCACGGCCTTGTTCGCCTGCCCGAGCAGCTTCAATAGCAGCATTTAAAGCTAAAAGGCTGGTCTGATCTGCGATACTTTTAATTAAGGTGATAACCGTTGAAGCTTCTTCATTAAGGTTATTAAGATCAATAATTTCAGTATTGTTTTTCTCAATTCGTGTAATAACCTCATTAAGATTATTTACAACGGTATTAATTGATCCTTGGCTGCCATCGGCATCTTCAACCATTTTTTGTGATGTCTCCGTCACAATATCCATCACTTCTTTGATGTTTTCGATGCTCTTCTGGTTAAGTTGTAGATCAACTAATAAGTTAGTAGAACTTAATTGAGAAAGGTCAGATACTAACTGGTTCTTTAATAGAAACTGTTGGGATGTCTGCATTGCATCAATAGAGGTATTAATATTCTTTAGCGATGATACAAACGTGCCGTGTAAGCCTTGTGGATATGCTTTTCTGAAGAACTTACCTTCGCTTGCATAGTTGAATGAGGTGCTTACCTCTCTAAAATAAGCTTCAAGTTGATCAAGCATGTCATTGATTTTCCATGACAAACTTCCAATTTCATCTTCATGTTCAATATGTGAGATTCGCATGTCGAAATGACCGGCACTAACATCGTCAGCCACATCACTTATTTTTTTGAGGGGGGCTAATAAGTCGGTAATACCCTGAACAGAAAAGATACCATAAGCAATGCTAATTACCACAATAGAGACGACTAGCCAATCAATGCCAACCTGCCAAAAGAGTAGGGCAACGACACTTAGCAGTAGTACATTATTTATATAGACTATCGCTTTGAATTTAGATGCTAAGGATAAATTCTTCATATGAAACTCCTTTATCAGCAAGTATGCCTGTTACTAGTTCGAGAGAAGCTTGCATTGCATGTTTAGGCCCTGCTTTTCGTTCTGCCTCAAGCATTGCGCTATAGAGCCCAGTACAAATCTCAACGCTTTCTGGTTTTGGTTTACGTCGTACCGAATAGTAACCAATGACTTTGCCTTGCTGATCATAAGAAGGAGTAACATTTGTAAAAACCCAATAAAACCCGCCATCTTTAGACATGTTTTTAACATAGGCAAAGATTTCTTTTTCTTGGGCTAATGTATCCCATAATAGTTTAAATACACCGCGCGGCATATCTGGATGGCGAATAATATTATGTTGCTTACCGATCAGCTCTTCTTCACTGTATTTTGAGAACTCAATAAAAATTCGATTAGCATAAGTAATAATGCCTTTGGTGTCTGTTTTCGAGACGATAAAATCATTCTCTCGCATCACTCGTTCTTGTCGAGTGGGCTCAATTTTATATTTCATGTTTCACGATCCACATTTGATGTAATTGTTGACAGTTTTTATCCACATAAAGAATGCATGATTTATACCAATATCATTTTCACGAATATGTTGATAACATTTGAACTCAATCTCTTTCTATATTCGCGTTATATATGATTACTGCTCTAATCCAAATGTCTCTGTTAATTGCTTGTGGTAGCTTTTGGAAGTCACATGCACCAGCACATATATCGAGTTTGGCACACCGCCGAGCTTTGACTGACTTAGTCTTTTATATATTGCTTCCCGCCTTGGTGTTAGATGTTATTTGGCGAGCACCTTTAAATAGTTCATCACTACACATATCCTTTTTAGCGACCTGTGGCATTATTACTGGCTTGGCGCTTATGTGGATAATACTGCGAGCGTTAAAGGCAAGCAAACAGCAGATGGGCACTTTATTACTTGCTGCCGCTTTTCCAAATGCTACCTATCTTGGCTTACCGGTATTAAACCAAGTTATTGGCCCCCATACTCAAGCTACAGTGCTGCAATATGACTTTTTTGCATGTACCCCGATACTGTTATCACTGGGGATTATTCTTGCCAGTTACTATGGTTCAAGTAAGAGGGAAGTGCATCCACTACAAGAGCTCATAAAAATACCTGCACTTTGGGCTGTTACCGTTGGGATTGCATTAAACTTAACCGGTATTCCTCAACCGGAAATTATTCATTCAGCGCTCTCAATACTGGCTGGAGCAGTTGTTCCTTTAATGCTAATCGTATTGGGCATGAGCATTCGTTGGCACAGCCTTCATTTACGCTTTATGCCATTGTTATTGCCTGTGGTAATCATCTCTTTGGTATGTGTTCCTTTGGCAGTATATACAATGAGTGGTGTTATTGGCTTTGATAGTGATTTATCTATTATGGTGACGTTGGTCGGTGCAATGCCAGCGATGGTATTTGGGATTGTTATCTGTGAACGCTATCAGCTTGATAGTGAGCTTTATGCTGCGGCGGTGACACTCACTACGGTGATGAGTTTATTAAGCTTACCGCTTTGGTTTCAGTGGCTATCGAGTTGATTTGACCAAGTAAAACCAGCTTGTTTAACGGCTGCTTTTAAAATAGCCATTGCAGGTTCAATATGTTCTTTATCCCCACGTAGACTTAATTCAATATGAGGGTTGTCTCCTAAGCGTGGCAAGCTTGATAAACGTAATTCAGGGTACTGAAGCACAACAAGGCGCATCGCCTCAATAATCTCGCTTTCACGGCCATTGATAACATAGATAATCTGTTCATCAGTAGGCGCTGTGTTTCTTAAATCTGGATAATAGGTATTTAAAACCCATTCAATCATGGGCCATGACATTTCAGGAAAGCCTGGCATAAAGTGGTGACCATCAAGTGAAAATCCTGGTACACGATTGATAGTGTTAGGAATAATACGACTTCCTTCAGGCAAGTCAGCCATTAAAATTCTGTTTGGATAGGCACGTTCACCAAACTGAGCTTCAATTTCAGCCACGGCTTCTGGGTGAGCAGTTAACGATACCTCAGCCACCTTTGCAACAGACTCGCGTGTTCGATCGTCTGGTGTTGCACCAATACCGCCAAAACTAAAGACGAGATCTTTACTTGCCATGCTAAAGGCTAAGAAGCGCTGTAATTGTTCAGGATCATCACCGACAATAATTGTCCAGTTCAATTCAAGCCCACGTTGAGCTAACACTGATTGAAGGTGATTAAAATGTCTGTCTTGTCGCTTACCAGACAGTAACTCATCACCAATAATTAAAGCGCCTATTTTCATGACATTATCCTTGATCAGGTTTGTTTCTCATAAAGTCAGCCGTTTGTACGAAAGAGCTCATTAATTGTTGAGCAAATATTTCATCGATATCCATTGTTTTAAGTGCTTGAGCCATGCAATACAACCATTGATCTCGTTCCTCAATGCCAATTGGAAAAGGTAAATGCCGTGCTCGAAGTCTAGGGTGACCAAATTTATCTGTATAAAGGGACGGGCCACCCAGCCAGCCGGTTAAAAATAGATACAGTTTTTCTTCACTAATACCAATTTCTGGGGGATGCATTGCGCGAATTAATTGTGTTTGTGCCGTATCACACATGATCTGGTAAAAAGTTTGGCATAAGCGGCGAACAGCATCTTCGCCACCAATACGGTCATAAGGGGTGTTAATTTCTGACATTACAGGGCTCATTTAAAAAATAGTCTTTAATTTTACCCCTGTTTAGACAAGCTATAAAGAGAGTGGTTCTTGCTACAAGCAATTCATACAAGGATAATTGACGGGTTAATCAATTAATTAATTTGGAGAAAACCCCATGAGCGAAAAAATGACAATGCGTGTTGGCGAATGTTTATTAGCAGGTGGCCCACCATTTACAGCTGCAGAACCTGAAGTTATCATTGGTGAATTAGACGGTCCATTTGGTACTGCGTTTGCTAACCTTTTAGGTGACCAAGTTAAAGGTCATACTCGTGTTTTAGCATTAATGAACACTGATATGATGGTTAAACCGGCAACGATTATGGTTAGTAAAGTGACTGTTAAAGACGTTGCTTACACAAACATCCTAATGGGTACAGTTCAAGGTGCTATTTCAAACGGCGTATTAGATGCTGTTCGTAACGGTACAATTCCTAAAGAAAAAGCAAATGATTTAGGTATCATCTGTTCTGTATGGTTAAGCCCGGGTGTCGAAAAAGTTGAAGATTTAGATCACG
>WTAY01000062.1 GCA_013139345.1 Methylophaga sp.
CAATCAACAGCGTTCCCATCCAACGGCCAAACAATAGGCCAAGTGCCAGTGAAAGCATCGTTCCTCCGGGCAAACTTAACGCGGTCATAGCGATATAAAGCAACCCACAAGTAAAGTAAAGCAGCCAATAATTCTCATCAGCATAATTGAGCAAAGCCTTACTGTTTTGTTTTAGAACATCCAGGTTCAGCCATTGCTGACCATCCAGCAGAAAAAAACTGCTTATGATGATAAAAAATATGAGTAACACCAGAAGCCTGGTTTGATCTTGAGTTAAATTATATTTCATAAAACCCACCTGAGATGAAAGACTATAAATGAAGAATGAATACCCAATACCATTAAGAAACCTATCCTTAACTTAATAATATTGGATAGAAACCTAATTCCCCCATGTTTTGGGGGTTTTAACCACCAGGTTTTCTTAACATTTTCCGCACATCGCCAAGATGCATTTCTTCCAGTGAAATCATGCGCCGTGCATATTCTTCGAGCATCACATGTTTACCATTAACCAGTTCTAAGAGATTATTGTATTCAGATAAAGCCAGCATTTCATGTTCCAGTGACTCTGTTAATATATCACCAATATCATGCCGATGAGTTTCTAATAAGGAGCCAATAGCCAGTGAAGGGTGTCCTCCTAAATGGGTCACTAATTCACCCGCCTCACTCGCATGGTTTAATGATTCGGTTGCCTGCCCCTTCATCCAGGAAACAATGGGAATACGACCGAAACCAAAGACCATTAAGGAATAATGAGTATAGCGAACCACCCCCGCTAACTCGGCTTCTAAAATTTTATTCAGCACTTTAATTACTTCATCATTATTGATCTCTCTGTTACTCATAATAATCTCCTCAATCAAAATTAATAACTTCCTCAGAAGTCTAGTAAAAATATAACTTTAAACACGCCCACTCAAGTGAAGTCGGCGATTTACCGTCCAGTGATAAAACCTTGCAAGCATTGGCCTAATAAAAGGTAAGCCAATTAACCATGCCACAGGCTTTAATACCGACACTTTTGACATCAACAAAATATACGCATCCATCTCGGAAACAATCCTGTTGTTTTCATCTTTAACATGTAACTCAGTTAACGCTTTAACAGGGTCTATTCCTAACTCGGATAAGCTTTGTTCCTGACCCGTAATATCTATCCAACAAACATTTTCGCCTTCTTTTCCTGCAAATTTTTCATAGGTATGCCTATCTTTAACACATTTTGGGCAAGATCCATCATAAAAAACACAAATTTCACTTTTCTCCTGAGTCATTTTAATAACCTCAAACCAAACTTATATGGCATTTAGGAACGTGTATGGAATAAATAGTTATAACACCTAAAGAGACAATCATAAAAACTGTATGTTCACTTTTAACTTTTTTAAAACCTAATCATTACATTTGTTGCTTGCGTTGCTACACTCAACTTATTTTTAATAATGATCTGTCACTTTAAAAAGGTATAGACTTGAACGTATCATCAATTGTCCAGTCTGTATATATTAGGCTTAAATCAATTTTCATTAATTTTATGGATTGTTAATATCTATAAAAAATATTTTGCAATGTCCCCTTTAACGAACAAAAAGGAATAAATTATGTCTAATCATGTATACAAAAAAATCGAACTCACAGGTTCTTCTAGCAAGGGTATACAAGAGGCTATCGAAAATGCTGTACTCAAAGCTTCAGAGACGACTGATAACATGCGCTGGTTTGAAGTAATAGAAACCCGTGGTCATATCAATGAAGGAAAAGTTGAGCACTGGCAGGTAACCATCAAGGTCGGCTATACACTTGAATAACGCAGTCAATTAACATGAAATAAGCCATGAAGATTCTAACGGTTGATGATATAAGACATTTAATTAATACGTTAGGTTTAAGCTGTTTTTTTCAACGTGTATTAGATGCGATGGAATTAGATTTCTTCCACTGGAATGAATTTAATTTATCACCACGACATGCGACTCATTATCCTCATGGTGTTATTGAATTAATGCCATGTTCAGATAAGTCCTTATACAGTTTTAAATATGTAAATGGGCACCCTGGCAACCCAAAAAAAGGTCAATTAAATGTTGTCGCTTTAGGCTTATTAAGTGAAGTGAGCAGTGGCTATCCTTTGATGATAACTGAAATGACTTTATTGACAGCATTACGGACAGCCGTAACTGGGGTATTAGCTGCAAAATACCTGGCTCGCGCTGATGCCAAAACATTAGCCATTATTGGTACGGGTGCTCAAGCTGAATTTCAGGTGATGTGCTTTGCAAGTTTTTTCTCTCTGGACAAGATCCGCTTTTATGACTGCGATAAGCTGGCAATGAAAAAATTTGAAGAAAACCTGGCTGCAGAAAGCTTTAAACTCATTGCTTGTCAAAATATCCATGAAACTATTCGTTCAGCCGATATTATTGTGACCGCAACGGCTGCCAAGAAAAAACAGTGTTTATTTAAATTAGAAGATATTGCTTCTGGAACACATATTCATGCGATGGGAGGTGATTGCCCAGGAAAAACAGAACTAGATGTCAGCCTGTTAGAACAATCAAAAATAGTGGTTGAATACGCCCCACAAAGCCTGGCAGAAGGCGAAAGTCAGCAATGTCCAAAAAATGGCATATATGCTGAATTATGGGAGTTAATCTGTAAAAATAAAACGGGACGATTGAATGCCGAGGAAATTACAATTTTTGATTCAGTAGGCTTTGCATTAGAAGATTTTTCAATTTTGCGTGTTGTATACGCATTAGCAGAAGAACATCAATTAGGGACTGAATTGGCTTTAATCCCCAAGCTGAATGATCCCAAAAATTTATATTCCCTAATCAATTGAAACACCAAACCGGGAAGAGCTAGCAGATAATAAATGCTGTATAAACAAGTATGTAAACCCCAATGTCGTTAAGTTAAGGAATTAAGGTTAAGGTTTCTGCTCTTAAGCCCTCTCCTGATGGAGAGGGGTGGGTGAGGAGAAA
>WTAY01000222.1 GCA_013139345.1 Methylophaga sp.
CAATTACCCGTATTGGGTCCCCTTCTCCCCTAGCACTCCACAGCTTCTTCTCAAAGATATGAGGGTTATTACTAATTAGCTGATTCGCTACTCGTAAAATACGCCCCATTGAACGATAATTTTGTTCAAGCTTGATCAATTTAAGTCTTGGAAAATCTTTCTGTAGTTGCACAAGATTTTCAGGTCTAGCACCACGCCAAGAATATACAGATTGATCATCATCTCCTACAACGGTCAACGCTTCACGGATGCCAACAAGTTGCTTCACCAATTCATACTGACAGCCATTAGTATCTTGATATTCATCTACCAAAAGATAATGAATACGGGCCTGCCATTTTTTTAATACATCTGGAAAATCCCGAAACAAAATAACCGGTTTCAATATCAAATCATCAAAATCAACTGCATTGTAGGCATGTAATGCTGCGAGGTAACGTTGGTATACTTTTGCAGCCGCCCCTTGCTGTTCATCTTCCGCGATCATCATCGCTTGTTCAGGCGTGACCATCTGGTTTTTCCACTCGGAAATCTGCCACTGGCACTGTTCGGCATGTTCACTATCAGCAGCGAAATCACGCCCCATCAAATCACGCAATACTGCTAATGCATCTTGTTGATCAAAGATTGAAAAACCTGCACGGTAACCTAAGTGAGCAAACTCTTTGCGAAGTATGTTTAGGCCGAGATTATGAAATGTCGACACCATCAAACCTCGTGCAGATGAACCGCGTGAAGCCATTAACTCAGCTACTCGACTTTTCATTTCACGTGCCGCTTTATTGGTGAAGGTTACCGCAGCGATATTGCGTGCAGCAATGCCACATTCCTCAATCAAATAGGCGATCTTTCGGGTAATAACACGTGTTTTACCACTGCCAGCACCGGCTAAAACAAGTAAAGGTCCATCTACATGACGCGCAGCATCCCGCTGCGGTGGATTTAAATCATGCACTAATTAGTTAACCCTAGTATCCAATCGTCGATAGCCAATGGCTTCGCTTAAATGGGGTGTTTGAATATGTTCAGAACCCGCAAGATCAGCAATCGTTCGTGCCACTTTCAAAATACGATGATAAGCACGTGCTGATAAGCCCAAACGACTAATCGCTGTCTCTAATAATTGATAATTACTTTCGGTCAACTTGCAATGAACCTCTAATTCTTTATTGTCTAACAAATAATTGGCTTTACCAGCACGTTTCATTTGTCTTTCTCTCGCCACAAATACACGCTTGCGTACTGTGGCACTATTCTCTTCTTTTTCATCATGCTGTGCAGGGCGTAACATTGATTTTGCCACAGGTGGCACTTCAATCAACATATCAATCCTATCCATTAATGGCCCCGATACTTTAGCCCTATATCGACGTACTTGATCTTCTGTACAGTGACAGCGTTCTTCACCTAAATAACCACATGGACACGGATTCATCGCAGTGACTAGCTGAAATCGTGCAGGAAACTCAGATTGCTTAGCCGCACGTGAAATCATGATCTTGCCAGATTCTATCGGTTCACGCAGTACTTCTAATACTTTTCTATCAAACTCTGGTAACTCATCTAAAAATAAAACACCATTATGAGCCAGTGAAATCTCACCTGGTCGAGGCTGACCTCCTCCTCCCACCATTGCAACGGCTGATGCAGTATGGTGTGGCGCTCGAAAAGGGCGTTGTCGCCATTGTTCAACATTAAACCCTTGTGCTGAAATAGAATGAACAGTGGCAGTTTCAACCGCCTCGTTCTCCGTCATCCCAGCCAAAATACTCGGCAAGCGACTTGCCAACATTGTTTTGCCCGTTCCCGGTGGCCCAGAAAAAAGTAAACTATGCGAACCTGCTGCGGCAATTTCTAAAGCACGCCTTGCATGTGCTTGGCCTCGAACATCCTCCAAGTCAGGATAACTAACACCCGCCTCACTCTCACTCATTTCAGACAAATCCAAACGCTTCTGCCCAACTAAGTGGGCACAGACATCTAATAAATGTCTTGCACCAAAACTAGTCGCATCTTCAATCAATGCTGACTCACTCGCATTCTCTAAAGGTAAAATCAGCTCCTTATTCACCTTCGATGTTGCAAGCATGGTTGGTAACACGCCGCTAACAGCCCGTAATTCGCCTGTTAAACCTAACTCACCAATAAACTCTTTATTCTCCAACGAACTCATCGGCACTTGTTCAGATGCGGCCAAAATACCTAAAGCAATCGGCAAATCAAAACGTCCACCCTCTTTCGGCAAATCTGCTGGTGCTAAATTAATCGTGATTCGTTGCTGCGGAAAATTAAACTGTGAATTCAACAAGGCTGAACGTACACGATCTTTACTTTCCTTAACCGCCGTTTCCAACATGCCAACAATACTTAAACTCGGCAAACCATTTGAAATATGCACCTCAATAGTGACTATCGGGGCATCAACACCTGTTATAGCTCGACTTATTACCGTTGCAATACTCATTCTTAACCATCCTTGGTTATACTCTATTTATTGTTAGTCGATATATGAACAACAGTAGTCTGCTAATTCAGACACGTTTAAATCAAATGAAGAATCTGCTGGCACATTGAATGATTCACCACCTTTGATAGCAAGCCACTCTTCTGTTCCATCTAAACGATAGGTTAATTCACCCGCCATAATTTCCATTAACTCTGCTTTAGCAGTACCAAAAGTATAGTCACCCGGCATCATAATACCGAGTGTTTTAGTTGTTCCATCAGCAAATGTGACAGTACGACTTGTGACATTCCCATCAAAATAAACATTCGCTTCACGGGTAATTGTTACATTATTAAATTCAGACATTCTTTTCTCTTATTTGTTTTTTTCTAATTCAGCGACTTGTTTTTCTAAGGCTTCTAATTTTTCACGAGTACGGTGTAATACTTGGGTTTGAATATCAAATTCTTCACGCGTCACCAAATCTAACTTAGCAAAGGTGGCACTCATTGCAGCACGAACATTCTTTTCAACATCCGCTTGCATCGCTGTAAAACCAGACGGTAAAGCACCACTAATCGTATTTGCAATTTTTTCAATTTTTTTAGGATCTAACATCATCATCTCCATTGTTACAGTGCTGCATATTCTACGTCATTGTGCTTGTGACTGAAATGAAAACTAGCCTTGTTTTGTCCATAAAACATAAAAGAACACGGCCATCGTAATATCGGATAAAAACCAAACAATTGATTCAAGCCCATCCATAACCGAGTCTGAAAAGAGCTCTACAATTGGCGAATAGCCAAATGTTAAGTTATAGAAAGAAAATAGTGCTGCTACAGCCCATAAAATTGCACAGGTTAACGTAATTTGTTTCATCTCTTATCCTTTTATTCTCTTTTATGAATTTAGTCTATTATTTTCTTGAGGCTTTATTAGCCCACCCTTTGTTCAGCTTCAACCTTTGGCGGCAGTGGTGATAAATAACCAATCACTAACATTAGTCCACCGACGACTAAGAATGAAACAATGCGTGATATAGAGCCACTTTCTGCCAAATCAACAAAGAATAACTTCAATACCACTAATGCTAATAAACTTGCACCAGCGAACCAGAAGTGTCGTGATGATTTTCTAAATGCGAGTGCCATTAAGGCCATGGCGATCACACTCCAAACAATGGATGTCGAGGTTTGAAATATGCTTGAGTTCATCATGCTATAGTCCGAATAATTAACCGCGGCAACGCTGTGAACTGTTCGGGCGATGACTATATTTACCCATGTAAAACTCATTATTCCAGCAACGCCGACAATAAAACTAGGTGGTATGGCAAGCTCGCCTTGCGTATTAATAAAGCGTAACCAATACACCATGACTATTGCAGCTAGTGCTTGTGTAATATCAAGTGGGTTCAACACTGGTATATAGGTAAATAAGTTAGGGTTAGCATCTTCATTTATCATCGCTAATTGCCAAATTAGTAAACCGAACATGACTGGCAATAAACCCAGCAAGTAATAAGCACGTTGATATTTACCCACCGGCCATACAACCTTTTTACCCCAACGCATCATACTCCAGACGATAAAGGCAAGCGTTAAGCCAATAATGCTATCAACCCATGTGTCATTAAATTCATAGAGCCCTTGAGCCCAGTCGCCTATTGCCCATATTATGATAAAGGCGGCAATCCACACGCCTATTGCATGCCATGTATTTAATCGCCTCGTTCCCCAAGTGCTCTCTCTGCGACGCAGTATTAATACATGAACAAATAATGCGACTGGCCACACGATAAAGCCCAAATAAGCCATTGGATTATCACCAGACGAATCGATAAGACTTGCAAACATAGAAATGAAAAGAACAGGCGTAAACAATATTATTGATAAGGAAATATTCGTCCATTTCAATTTATAACTAGCGATTATTTGTGCCAGTGTCGATAAGGAAATAAAGAGTATTGCCATCTTCACTTCGTAGTGATTTGAGACATAACGATCAATCTCACTCAATCCTGCTATAAACCACCATAACAGCCCCCAAATGATCATCAGTACTGAGGCCTTAAATTCAAATGAATATGCTGTGTCTTTATTTCTTTCATATAAATAAGCAATAAAGAAAGCGGATAAACTCACCAAAACCATGCCGATATAAGCACTATTAATAATAGCCATGCTTTCTGGAAGCTTGGTTTCAATAGACTCGATAAAGATGAGGCCTGCACCGACTGAAAGTAATAGGCCAAAAGCACGAGGTATGAAATGAGACTGTCGCAAGCCAACCCAAACTAATGCGGCTCCTTCCAGTGACCAGACAGCAGCGGTCCAACGTCCATCAAAATACAAAGGAATAGCTAAACTGGCAAAGGTGACACCCAAGGCAAGAAATGACTCTGCTAACAACCTAAAACCATTTTTCTCAGGTTGCCATAAGACTTTGGCTAATACTAAATAAATGCCGGCCATTGCTGCTGCTGTTATCGCTTGACCATATTCAAACTGTTCAACAAGCTTGCTTTGCAAAGCAAATACAATAAGTGGTAAACCAAACACTAAAGAACCATCAAC
>WTAY01000153.1 GCA_013139345.1 Methylophaga sp.
CGCGATTAGCTAAAGTTGGTTTTGAGAAATACTTTATCTATAAGATGAAAAAAGGGTCATCTGAACCCTTTGTTGAAAAATTCTTTATGAGATTCTTAGGTATCGATAAGATTAAATAAGCCTTTGCAAATATTCAGATAAACAAAGCCCTAAACAGTTTTGTTTAGGGCTTTTTTTTAGATTGGGATGCTAAATTTCAAACTCTTCTAACGTTATGGTGACATTTGATTCGTCATCACTCAAATAGATTTCATCATCTTGAATATTGCACTGTAATTGCATCGAACGTTTAATCATTGCTTCTAAACCTTCGGCATTAATGTGGATAACCTTGAGATTATTAAAACGCTGACACTTTTGTTTTTGTTGTTGCCACCATACTCTCGCTTTTCCTTCGTGATAGGTATAGATAATCACTTGTTTAGCACGTCCACAGGCTTTACGAATTCGTTTTTCATCAGGCTGACCTAAGTCAATCCACAGTTCAATCTCATTAGTCAGTGACTTTTCCCATAAATCTGGCTCATCATCACTCGCTATACCCTTGGTAAAGCCAAGTCGCTCGTTGGCATTAGCCATAAATGCGATGAGACGAATCATGAAGCGAAAGTCTGTTTCTGAAGGATGCTGCGCTACGGTTAGATCGTGGCTGTCATAATAATGAGCATCCATATTGGCAATATTAAGAGATATTTTATGAATTGTTGAGCTAATGGCCATAAGTCTGCTTTTGTAATTTTTGGTGTCTTATTGTAGAGCATTTAAACAAGGTGTCACTGTTCATTTCTTCACGTATGATGTCAGTTCACACAAGGAAAGGCTTCAGGCATGTTTAAGGTTGTTTACAGTAATAATATGGGGCAGTTGGCAGCACATCTCGCTGAGGTGCAGCAGTCTCAACCTTTGCCACCTTTAGAAGCTGAAACAGTCATTGTTCAAAGTAATGAGTTAACTCGTTGGTTATCATTATTTTTAGCTCAATCTCATGGGATTGTAAGTCATATAGATTTCCCTTACCCATCGGCCTATATCTGGGCATTGTTTCGTAAATTATTACCTAATATCCCTAAGCAATCTTCTTTTTCGACTGATGCCATGGCATGGCGTTTATTTGAATTATTACCAAACTGTCGCAAACAAGCTGGTTTTGAGACTATCGATGCTTATCTTGGGAAGAATGATGATCCATTAAAACGGTATGGCTTAGCCCATCGAATTGCTGATACTTTTGATCAGTACCTTATGTATCGCCCTGATTGGATTCAAGCCTGGGAACAGGGAGACAAACCACATTGGCAGGCGATGTTATGGCAACAGCTTACTAAAGATGATGACAAACCAATGCATCGTGCGAACCTATTGATTCAATTGCAGGATTATTTGGCATCTCTTAAGCAACGTCCATCTGAGTTGCCATCACGTATGGCCATTTTTGGTATTTCAGCTTTGCCTCCAGTCTATTTAGACTTATTTAAATTAATGGCAAGACACTGTGACGTTACTTTATATTTTCTGTCACCAAGTGAAGAATACTGGGGGGATATTGTTGATCAAAAAACACAAACACAACGTTTAATTGACTCACCAGAACAAGAAGGTTATTTGGTAAGTGGGCACCCATTATTGGCAAGTTTAGGTAAACAGGGTCAAGAGTTTTTTGATCAAGTGCAAGAAATACAAGCAGAAGAAGAATCTCTTTTTTCACCACCAGAAAATGAACAGTTACTAGGTATGCTTCAAGAGGATATTTATCACTTAGAAGATATTAATAATGCACAGAATCTACGAGAAGTGGAGACTGGTGATGATTCAATTATGGTGCATTCTTGTCACAGTGCAATGCGTGAGATTGAAATATTACATGATCAACTTCTAGCCTTGTTTGAACGTCATCCAGATTTAAATCCGACTGATATTGTTGTGATGACACCAGATATTGAGCTTTATGCACCATGGATAGATGCTGTGTTTGCATGTGCATCAAAAGAACATCATATTCCTTATGATATTTCTGATTCAGGTATTCAACGACAGAGTCCTATTCTCTCAGCATTTACGAGCCTTTTAGATTTACCTCAATCTCGTTTCGATGTCGAAACCGTCATGGCTTTATTAGACTGTCCTGCAATTCAAAAGCGATTCTCACTATATGAGGATCAAATAGAACTTATTCGAGGCTGGTTAAGAGAGACTCAAACGCGATGGGGTTTGTCAGGAAAAGATAAGGCTACTTTAGGTTTGCCTGAAATTGAGGCAAACACATGGCGAGCAGGTTTAGATCGTTTGTTATTAGGTTATGCCATGCCGATAAATACGGATGGTGAGGATTGGGGCTTATTTGATGGACAGTTAGGCTTTGATGGCATTAGTGGTGAACGTGCCGACACGATGGCTCAACTATGTGCATTTATTGATAAATTAGATCGTTATAGAAATCGATTAAAAGCTGAGAGTGATTCAGTGCAATGGCAACAGCTACTACTCAGTTTGTTAGATGATTTCTTTATTGCTACATCTGAACAGGGTAGTGATGAAGCCGAATTATTGTTAATTAGAAAGACATTAGATTCATTAATCGAAACCACTGAATTGGCACAGTTTGAACGGAAAATGAAAATTGACCTAGTTAAAGAATGGTTTAATGGTCATATCGATAGCCATCAAACACAAAGTCGTTTCATGGGGCACGGAGTGACATTTTGTGGCATGGTTCCTATGCGGAGCATACCTTTCCCTGTTGTTTGTCTTATTGGTATGAATGATGAAACTTATCCACGAAGACAGCC
>WTAY01000110.1 GCA_013139345.1 Methylophaga sp.
AGAGACAAAGTAATTCATGGCAGTTGGCGGGACGGAATATACAGCTTTATATGAATGATGACGAATGGCCAGAAACCGGCTTCACTATTAATAAAAATGAGGATGGAACATGGTTAATTGCGAGTAACTATATTCGTTTAAGTGATATTACATCACTTGCATCCTTGTCTGAAGATTCACCAGAAGTGTTGCGAAAACAACGCCCGGCGGGTGATGTTGAGCGGTTCAACCTACGCTATTCTGCCGATGAAGGAGTCAAAGCTTTAGCCTTTAGTGTTCGTGATGGTGCTGTTGAGTCATGGAATGGTTATCCTGGACTAACAGGGTTAACGATGTCGCTTAACTGGAATGAGGGATTAGCAAAGGTCAAATTAGAGAGTCACAAACTTACATTACATGCCAATAAATGGTTAGACCATGCTGTCTTCTTTGACTCTGTCACGGGGACCTTAAATCTACAAAAATCAGACAAAACATGGCTAGTAAAAACTGATGAGTTTAGGGTTTGGAATGATGATTTAACATTACAACTAGACGGTCAGGTTGAACAGCGCGCTGATGGTGAGATTGTTAATAATATTAAATTAAAATTGGAAGACATTGTCGTTGAGCATTGGCAAAACTATATGCCACAAAATGTGTTGAATACATCGTTTGAAACGTGGTCTGGCAAAGCATTTAAAGCTGGAAAAATTGTTGATGGTGATATCGAATGGACCGGAAAATTATTAGCATTCCCCTATAACGGCGAGGAGGAGGGTGGCTTTTTTAAAATGGCATTAAATGTCGAGAATATCCAACTACATTACGCTGAAGGGTGGCCAGAGCTATTTGGTGTAACAGGGACCATAACTAGTCATGGTCATGATTTAACAATTAAAAGTAAACAGGGAAAAGTGGCAGGTTTTGATTTTGAAGATGTAACAACAGTTATTAATAATCTGAACGAAAAAAAGCCTATTTTAATCGTCAATGGCAAGCTAAATGGCAGCAGTAAACAGGCCGTATCATTTATACAAAATAGTCCATTAAATGAACGTTTTGGCAGTGCCCTGAAGTCAATAACGATGATTGGAAAAAGTGATATTGGTTTAGAGTTAACCGTGCCACTGACAAATGTAGTTGCAACTGAAGTTAAGGGGCATGTAAGTTTTATAGACAGTCAGTTACACCATAATGAGGTAGCCGATGTGGGGCTGTTGAATGTTAATGGATTATTACGTTTTGATAATAATGGAGTGTATGCAGATAGTATAAAAGCACGTTTATTTGATGAAGCTGTTGAAATCACTGTTCAGCCGAAAGGAAAAAGAACAGGAATATCTATGGTGGGCCAGTTATCAACAGATAAATTAACATCACTTTGGCCTAATGATGTTCCTCAGTTTATTCAAGGTAAAACACGCTACCAGTTAGATATTACAGTCTTAGAAAAGGCAGTCGGTGACTTTTATTTAGACTATTTAGTTAGCACTGACCTGAAAGGAATCGAAGTTAATATTCCCCATCCCTTTATTAAGGCGAAAGAAGATAAAAAAGAATTAAAAGTCTCGATGGATAATATTGATAATGAATTTGTGTATTTCTTTAAATATGGCGATGAGGTTAATGCAACTGCGGTTAAACAAAATGATGGTTGGCGAGCTGCTATTAAATTTGGTGAAGAGCAAGAAGTATTACCTAAAAATGGCATTAAAATACGTGGAAAGCTTACGGAACTATCCATTGATGATTGGCTTGACTGGTCAGAAAAGCAAGCTAAAACAAAGAGCAGCCCCCTATTATCAAGTATTGATGATGTTTCAATGTCAATTGATACATTGACAGGCTTTGAACAAAAATTAACGTCGCTTAATTATTCAATTAATAAGGATGGGCAAGGCTGGCGTATCAATTTAAAAAGTAAGCAAACTGATAAAGGTAGTATTTATTGGCCGGCTAATTTCACAGGGCCTGCACCGCTTGAGATTACCTTAGATAAACTCGCTTTAGTATCGTCTGAAGGAAAGCAAGATAAAGAAGCCAAACCACCACTAAAAATGACGTTATGGCCTGCAATGGATATTAATATAGAGGCATTGACCTTTGATAATATGAATCTGGGTAAACTAGAGTTTCATGCGAAGCGACAAAACCAAACATGGAAGATAGATTCTGCTCTATTAACATCTAATCTACTAACTGCTGAAATAGTAAAAGGTAGTTCACAATGGCAACAGTCATCATCTCTAGACCAGTCTAAGTTAGCTGTAAAAATGACAAGTAATAACTTAACAGCATTACTTGACGGTTTGGGATATCAGCAGGCGATAGAGTCTGAACATGCCCAACTGATATTTGATTTGTCATGGCCAGATACCCCACTTGAGTTAACAAGAGAAAATGTAACAGGTCATTTAAATATTACTATGGGTAAAGGAAAATTAAATGACGTTGAGCCCGGTGCTGCTGGTCGTGTTTTTGGGCTGATGAGTATCGCGGCGCTACCTCGACGTTTAGCATTAGATTTTAGTGACTTATTTTCAGCAGGGTTTACATTTGACTCAATCAAAGGTGATTTTGAACTTGCTAATGGGCTTGCATTAACTGATAACTTAACGCTAAATGGCGCTTCCGCAAAGATTGAAATGTCTGGTTCAACTGACTTGATTAATAAACATTATGATCAGCAAGTGAAAATTACCCCTAATGTGTCATCGACATTACCACTTGCTGGTGCCGTGGCTGGTGGACCAGTAGGCTTAGGTGTAGGTGCCGCACTTTTGGTCGTTGATAAATTGGCAGGCAAGCTTTTTGGTAAAAACATTGTTAACTTAATCAGCTATAAATATCATTTAACGGGGCCATGGGATGAGCCTCAAATGAGCGTGATTAAACCTGTAACACCATGATCTGATATGATCGCATCCCTTATATACAAAATAGTTTATTCATGACCGATTCTTTATTTGCACAAGCTGAGCAACAGTTACTTCTTCCCGCAGGCCTTACAGAGCTTGATTTAGAGCAAACACTAGCTATAACGATGGGGAATGGTGTGGACTATGCGGATCTTTATTTTCAGCAATCTCGCCAAGAAAACTGGTTGCTTGAAGATGGCATTATTAAAGATGGTGGTTACCATATCGAACAAGGTGTGGGTGTTCGTGCTTGTAGTGGTGAGAAAACAGGTTTTGCGTATTCAGATGACTTGATATTACCGGCCTTACAAGATGCAGCCAAAGCGGCACGTGCCATTTCTCGACAAGGTGCCGATGGAACAGTACAAGCATGGAAACGTACGGTTGCACCACAGTATTATGCAGAAAATGATCCGCTTGCCGTTTTATCGGTAGATGAAAAGTTGGCTTTATTACAACAAGCAGATGCTATCGCTAGAGCTGCCGACCCTCGAGTGACACAAGTTAGTGTTAGTTTAGCGGGTGGCTCAGATACTATTCTTGTTGCTGCAAGTGATGGTACGTTTGCAGCAGATGTACGCCCATTAGTGCGAATGAATGTATCCGTTATTGTTGAATCGAACGGTCGACGTGAACGTGGTAGTGCTGGTGGTGGTAGACGATTGGATTACCGCTATTTCCAAGATAATGATATGGCTGAAAGCTATGCCAAAGAAGCGGTAAGACAAGCATTAGTTAATCTGGAAGCTATTGATGCACCAGCGGGGACGATGACTGTTGTGTTAGCGTCAGGCTGGCCGGGTGTTTTATTGCATGAGGCTGTAGGTCATGGCCTTGAGGGGGACTTTAATCGTCGCGGAAGTTCAGCTTTTTCTGGTCGTATGGGAGAAATGGTAGCCTCACCACTATGCACGGTTGTTGATGATGGCACACTACAAGATCGTCGAGGCTCTTTGTCTGTTGATGATGAAGGTGTACCCACAGAAAATACAACTTTGATAGAAAAAGGTAAGTTAACGGGCTATATGCAAGATAAGCATAATGCACGATTGATGGGAACAAAAAGTACAGGCAATGGGCGACGTGAGTCATATGCTCACTTGCCAATGCCAAGAATGACTAATACCTATATGTTACCGGGTGAACATGAGCCTGAAGAGGTGATTGCATCGGTTAAAAATGGTCTTTATGCCGCAAACTTTGGTGGTGGGCAAGTAGATATTACATCGGGCAAGTTTGTATTTTCTACTAGTGAAGTATATTTGATTGAAAATGGCAAGATTACCCACCCTGTAAAAGGGGCGACATTGATCGGTAATGGCCCAGAAGTGATGAGTCGAATTAGTATGGTTGCTAATGATTTAGAACTCGATACGGGTGTTGGTAATTGTGGTAAAGAGGGGCAAAGTGTCCCAGTTGGAGTAGGTCAGCCAACATTAAAAATAGATGGTTTAACAGGAGGTGGAACAGCGTAGTAATGGCAAAACAACATAAAGCGGTAGCACTAATATCTGGTGGACTAGATTCACTTTTAGCCGTGCGTGTATTACAAGAGCAAGGTATTGAAGTAGAAGGCATTAACTTCTATACAGGATTTTGTGTAGAAGGGCATACCCATGCGATTCGTAATCATGATAAAGATAAGCAAAAACGAAATAATGCCTTATGGGCTGCAGAACAATTAGGCATTAAGCTTCATATTGTTGATGTGATCGAAGAATATAAAGATGTTTTGTTAAACCCGAAACATGGTTATGGCGCCAATATGAACCCATGTTTAGATTGCAAAATCTTCATGGTAAGTAAAGCGGTTGAATGGGTTAAAGAACATCATAAAGAAGGCTTTGATTTTATTATTACGGGTGAAGTGATTGGTCAACGGCCGATGTCTCAACGTAAAGAAGTAATGCCTATTGTTGCTGGTGAATCTGGCGCGGATGATATTTTACTACGGCCTCTATGTGCAAAGAACTTAGCGCCTACAAAACCTGAACTTGAAGGTTGGGTTGATCGTGAGAAACTTTATGACTTTCATGGTCGTAACCGTAAGCCTCAAATGGCTCTAGCAAAACAATTTGGCTTTACTGATTATGCTTCTCCAGCAGGGGGCTGTTGTTTCTTAACAGATAAGAATTACTCGGATAAGTTAGTGGATTTATGGGAAGGGCGTGGTAGTCGTGAATATGAAATGGATGACATCATGTTACTTAAAGTGGGCCGCCATCTTCGACCAAAACCAGAATTTAAGATGATTATTGCGCGTGATGCAGGTGAAAGTAAGTATTTAGAAGGCTATCGAAAACAGTTTGTTACGATTCAAGTTATTAGTCATAACGGACCATTGAGTATGGTAGATGGCAAGATTCAAACAGAAGATTATGAATTAGCTGCTGGGATTGTCGCACGCTATGGGCAAGGACGAGATGCTGAAGAAGTTAAAGTTGAAATCTCAGTACCTGGTCAAGATGTTCAAACACTTAATATAAAGCCACTCAGTATAGAGCAAGTGCTTGAGGAGTGGCATGTATGAGCCGCTTTGAATTAGATGCACGACGTATGTTATGTCCGATGCCTGTTATTAAAACGCAAAATAAGGTTAAAGAACTGGCTGAGGGTGATATATTAGCCGTTGTTTGCACCGACCCTGGTGCTCTAAGTGATATTCCTGCTTGGGCAAGAATCAATGGTCATACCATTCTTGGTCATGAAGAAAATGATGATGAATTAACCATCACAGTACGTGTTGGTGGGTAGCGCCTTTTTGGTGCTGAAGAGGTTGTTTGCACTATTTTGGTGCTAGTATTTTTGCCGGTAATAGATAACTACCTGATTAATAGTTAGTTTAAAGTTGGCTTAGTTTGTGCTCTACTTAGATGCGTATTTTGCACCACTAATTAAAGTACAAGAATTTAAATTGGAGAAAGATTAATGTCAGTCGAAAATGTGCTTCAAATGATTAAAGATGAGGACGTCTTGTTTGTAGATTTCCGTTTCACAGATACACGCGGTAAAGAACAACACGTTACTTTCCCTGCACACACTATTGATGAAGATACCTTTACAGAAGGTAATATGTTTGATGGTTCATCAGTTGCTGGTTGGAAAGGTATTAACGAATCAGATATGATTTTGATGCCAGATCCTGAAACAGCGATTTTGGACCCATTCATGGATGATGTGACGCTGATTATTACTTGTGACATCATTGAGCCTTCAACTATGCAAGGTTACGAACGTGATCCTCGTAGTGTTGCTCATCGTGCTGAAGCACATATGCAAGCAACAGGCATGGCTGATGCGGCTTACTTTGGTCCTGAAAATGAATTCTTCATCTTTGATGATGTTCGTTGGTCTAGTGATATCTCTGGTTCATCATTCAAAATTGATTCTGATGAAGCATCTTGGAATACAGATAAAGTATTTCCTGATGGTAACAAAGGTCATCGTCCAAGCGTTAAAGGTGGTTACTTCCCAGTTCCCCCAGTTGATTCATTACAAGACATGCGTTCTGCAATGTGTTTAACACTTGAAGAAATTGGTCAAGAAACTGAAGTACATCATCATGAAGTTGCAACAGCGGGCCAATGTGAAATTGGTACAAAGTTCAACACATTAGTTAAAAAAGCAGATGAAGTTCAAGCGCTTAAATATGTTGTTCATAACGTAGCTCACGCATACGGTAAAACAGCGACATTTATGCCTAAACCAATAGTAGGTGATAACGGTAACGGAATGCACGTTCACATGTCTTTATTTAAAGATGGTGAAAACTTATTCTCTGGTAACAAATACGGTGGTTTATCTGAAACGGCATTGTATTACATCGGTGGTGTAATCAAGCATGCTC
>WTAY01000038.1 GCA_013139345.1 Methylophaga sp.
CCTCTCCAACAGGAGAGGGAGCTTTAGCCCCTTCTCCCTTGAGGGAGAAGGTTGGGATGAGGGTGACAGTTTTAATCACACTAAAACAAGGGCTTATCAATCCCAACTCAGCAACTATTAGCCATATTACATCTTGCTCTAATAACTACATCTTGAATGATTATGAGTATAAAATTCCGAGCCATCCGTGCCTCTGTGGTGAATTACCCAGCCATAGATAGACTCTAAATAACAGCTACAGACCTTTCTTTTCAAACTTCCCATAGCGCAGCATAATACTGGGCAAAACAAGTAGATTCAGTATCGTAGATGAAATTAAACCACCAATGATAATACTTGCCATCGGTCCCATTACTTCTCGTCCTGGGCTGTCAGAGTTCATCGCGATGGGTAACATTGCCAGTGCCGTTACCAGTGCTGTAATTAAAATAGAAGGTAAGCGCTCTTGAGCACCTTGAATTGCAGTTTGGGCATTCCATGGCCTCCCCTCTTCCACCACTAAATATTGAAAATGCGACACCAACATAATTGAGTTTCGTAAGGTAATACCAAATAAGGTCACAAAACCAACTAAAGACCCAATCGACAAAACACCATTAGTCACTAACACCGCAATCACACCACCCACCAGCGAGAATGGCAAATTGATTAATACCAACGACATATTACGCAAGCTTTGTAAGGCGATATAAAGCAATAATAAAACAGCAATTCCCGCTAAGGTTGAATGCACCATTAAGTCTTCTTTTGACTGTGCTTGTGCCACTGCTGCACCAGTGAACTCTGGGTAAATATCTGCAGAAAACTCAACCTCATCATGCACACGTTGTTTTAGCTCAGCAAAGAATGATACTAAATCACGGCCTTCAACATTAGATGTCACCGTCTGCAAACGTTGAGCACCTGAATGCAGAATCATATACCGTCCAGATACTTGCTGAACTTCAGCCACATCTTGTAACCGAAGCATCACACCCGATGGCGTTTGAATCGGTAATTGAAGCACATCAGCAGGTTGCTGACGCTGTTTCGCCGGCAACACAACAACAACATCAAAGACACGATTACCCTCTTGCACCTGCCCGACCACCGTGCCTTCAAATCCTGTTTGCACAGTACGCATCACATCCGCAGGCCTTAAACCCCAATAAGCAAGTTCATCCAATAATAAACGCACTTCTAACTGAGGTTCTCCCGGTGGTGCACGAAGTTGCACATCAGCCGCCCCCTCAATATCACGCATGACAGCAGCAATTTCTTGTGCCTTTTGATCTAACTCAGCAAGATTTTTTCCGTAAACATTCACTACTACAGGTGATGTATAGCCCGAAATGGTTTCATCAATACGCTCAGTTAAAAATGTGTTTACTTCCGAATTAATACCGGGAAAAGCCTCCAAAACATCTCTAATTTCATCTAACACTTCCTGCTGTTCAGGCCCATCCATTGGCACGAGATCAATCTCATATTCACTATAGTGTGTGCCAAACGTATCGGCACCACGTTCTGCACGACCAGCCCACTGTGAGGTCGATCTTACCCCTTCAATTTCAGCAACACGTTTTTCTATTTGCCCACCAATACGCAATGACTCTTCAATCGACGTACCCGGCACACTTGCAGTATGAATAATGTAATGGCCTTCACGTAACTCAGGCAAGAAACTACCACCTAATAGAGGCAAGATAGCTAAACCCGACAAACAAAAGACAATAACACCACCAAACGTTATCTTAGGAAAGCGACTAACAAGCCCTAGCACCCGCCCATAAATAGGGTTCAATAGTCGAACTAATGGCGGCTCCTTATCACTCAGCTTGCCCCAGCGTGTTAGCAAGATATGGCATAAGGCAGGCGTAACCGTCAGTGCAACCGCCAATGAGGCAAAAATAGCTAAAATATAAGCCTCACCCAAGGGTTGGAACATTCGCCCAGCTACACCGCTTAATGTAAGTAATGGTATGAACACCAGCATCACAATAAAGCTGGCATATACCACCGAGCTTCGTACCTCCATCGAGGCATTAAATACCACCTCCATTGTTGACTTAGGCCTTGCTAACGCAGCATTTTCACGCAAACGTCTGAAAATATTTTCCGTATCAATAATCGCATCATCAATCACCTCACCCAAAGCAATGGCTAACCCACCCAACACCATAATATTAATGTTCACCCCCATTTCTAACAACACAATCAGTGCTGCAAATAGCGATAAAGGAATGGCGGTGATTGAAATTAATGCCGTACGTAAATTAAATAAGAATAAGATCAAGACCAACATCACAAGGCCACCACCGACCATTAAATGTTCACGGATATTATGCAATGAAGACTCAATGTAATTCGCAGGGCGGAATAAATCATCATGCAAGGTAATACCATCAGCTTCAAAACCACTTTTGAACTCTGCTAATGCAGCCTCAATACCATGTGTCACCGCCAAAGTATTCGCTTTATATTGACCAATAACCATCAACACCACACCCGGCTTGCCAGCAATCGCTGCACCACCAATAGCAGGTGCAGGGGCGGCAACAACATCAGCCACATCGCCCAATAAAAGCGTGCCATTGTCTGTTGTTCTAAGTACCACTTTAGCCAATGCGTCTGCCGTCATCGGCTGACCTGTTAATTTCAGCATCATCCGTTGATTACTATTTTCAATAAAGCCACTGGCCATAATGCCTGTAGCACTTTTTGCAGCCTCAGTAATATCGTCAATTGAAATGCCGTAACGGATTAACTTCTCGCTATCAATTTGAATTTGTAACTGTTTTTCATCACCACCAAAAACATTGATATCAGCCACCCCTTCCACACTTAACAGCCGAGGTGATAGCGTCCAATCAACCAAGCCCCTCAACGCCATTAAGTCGTGTGTATCAGAGCTCAAACCAATAGTCATGATGGTGCCAGATGATGACTCTAATGGCACCATCAGTGGTGGCCCCATATTCTCAGGCAAAGCATCACTCAAGCCCAATAAACGCTCAGACACTAATTGGCGATCAAGGTAAATATCGGTACTGTCGTAAAAGGTTAAAATAACCACCGACAAGCTAGGAATAGACTGAGAACGAATAGACTCTGTGCCGACAAGGCCGCCTAATGCATTTTCTAATGGTTGAGTGATTAACACCTCAACTTGCTCAGCCGTCAGCCCTTGCGCCTCTGTCTGAATAATGACTTGTTTCGGTGCAAACTCAGGGAAAATATCTAAACTTGAATTCGATAGTTTATAAATCCCATAGCCCATAAGTAGCATTGCTAAAGCAACAACCACTCCACGAAACCTAACAGAAAAGGCAACAACATGTGACAGCATGATTAATCTCTATTTAATACAAAAGGGTTGGTTAATGGAGACCTTGGTACGATAAGTATTTTTTGTCAGGACAAGGCAAAAATAGTCGAAAAAGCACAGTTTACAGATGTAAATGAGCATTTTGAGACTGTTTTTAACGCGGGCATGGCTAAAAAGACGACTCGTACCAAGGTCTCTAGTCATCATCTTCGTCTAATATTTGCCATCTAAACTCTTCCGACAACAACATCTGTGTGCCGCGTGTCACCAGCCTATCTCCCGCCTTGATGTCATCTTCCATAAAGAACCCACCAGCAGACGCTAAACCTGTTGAAACTGAACGTCGTTCATAAAGCTCATCTTCTAATTGAATATAAACCCACGGCTGCCCCTCATTCCACACGACTGCCTTTTCAGGTACAAAAACACCCTTTAAGGCCTTTTCTCCTTGAGCTAACCATGCGTCTAAACGCATACCCACTCGCAACTTTCCTGTCGCACTCTTAAAGAAATAGGTTTCACCTTGAATATCTTGATCTGTTATCAATGCCGATGAGACAAAATACGCCTTACGAGCATGCTTTCGTTCACCATCACGAGCCAGTCGAATAAAGCCTCCCTCTGATGGAAGTGACACACCAACAGGAAGTGTCAGTAGCAACAAGCTATCTTGGTGGCTTAATAATCGTCGCCATGATTTAGAGCCTGACTTAAATATCCACCCTGAAATCACTTCACCCCATGATTGCAACGCCTCATCTCGTACGGCCTGAATCTCAAAATTTAAACCCTGTAGTTTTGCTTTTTCTTCATTATAAGTAGCCTCAGCATAATTCACTTTTTTTGCGGCAACGCTACCCGCGCCTTTCGCCAAACTCTTTAGCCGCGTTAACTCTTGCATTGCAGAACCTTCTGCTACCTTCGCCACATTAAACGCAGCTACCGCCTGATTATGTCGAGCCTGCAAGGTCAGCATAGGGCGAATATTAACCACCTTCGCACGCGCTTTCACCTCAGGGAAAAACTCAGTCTCCGTTAATGACTCAACTTCAATCCCAGCATACTCACCGATTTCATCATCAATCCTTACCTGCATACTTTTTACAAGTTCAGACTCATGTTCACCATCATCATCGTCGTCATCGTCATCTTCTTGAGCGGCTTCAACCGCCTCAGAATACTGTTCAACCCACCCAACCAACAATGGCGACTGCATCGCCTTAGGTATAACAAAAACGACCGCTAAAACAATCGCCACAATCCAAATACTCAGTTTTCCGCGCAACGTCATCACTCATCCATATTAACAAAACCACAAAACAAGCCAGCCATTACACCACGCGAACCAGATCAGGACAAGACTCCGTTTAAAATAAATCGCCTTTTAGCTTGACAGCGCACGCTCTACAGGGTTTAATGCTCGACCTTGATTGGCCCGATAGCTCAGTCGGTAGAGCAAGGGATTGAAAATCCCTGTGTCCCTGGTTCGATTCCAGGTCGGGCCACCATGAATACCAAAGCCTCAGCACTGTTTCAGTGTTGGGGCTTTTTTATGCATGTAAGCATTATGTAAATACCCCCCCCCCATTTTTTAGCTCCTCTCCTACGTGCCTGTTTAGTCCCATTATTATTCAAAATGCAGATATTGAAGGAAAAAACAGGAAGCCAGAACAAAGCATACTATGCGGTTAATGGTTGCTGCTCTTGTGCTGATTTGCTCTGATTTTAGCCTTATTTAAGATTACTACCCTCATCCCAACCTTCTCCCTCAGGGGAGAAGGAGCCTGACTTGTAGCGCCCCCATTATTAGAGCAAGTTCCAACCCAATTTCAAGCATGTAAAAACCGAGTTAAAGCCCTTCATAAAAAAACTGATACTAAAAGATAGCAAACAAACTCTATTTCTAAATGTATCTTTATTCCATCTTGTCACGGGCATCATTTACATAATAAATCAAACCAGAAAGTAACTTTAAAACCTTTTTATTAACAATAATAGGTATATACCCATGATAGATGAAACTGCTGCTTTCCCCCCGTCATTCTCGAGTGTTTTTATCGAGAATCTATTGTATTCAGTAGATCCCAGCTAGAATCATGCTGGGATGACGGGATAAAAAAAACTGCACTTTGAATGATTATCAGTATATAACTTTAGACCCACCATCAAAGAAAACCCGCTCACATATATGGTTATTTGCAATAGTAAAACTCACTGGCTATTCACACACCAACAACTTCCAACTACAACGCCTAATTATTTATATTCACCCCTGACTGTTCAGCTTTCGTTCAGTTATATCATGCAATACTTATCCGCAACTCAATACGACAATTACTTTTTATAAATAAGTAGTATTTTGTTTTTAAATTAAGCTGTAAACCATTTGGATAACGCAATGAAAAACTTAACCATAAAACACCCTGCACCTATTAACCTTAATGTCTCTATTGATATGCAAGTGGCTCATCAAAATTATAGAAAGTCATTATTGACTACCGATTTATTTATTTATAATAAATAAGCAAAACTTAGCACAACATGCTAATTATTAAGCCATATTTGCATTTATTATAATTAGGTGCGATATTTCTTCTCGCTCGACATGATCGAGTTTATTTAAGTTACCCTTAATTAGGAAAAGGAACACATGGAATTTTTAAAGAACATTTTCAAAGGTTTGACTAACTTTAGTTTTGATCGTTATGTCACATTAGAGCTTGTAAAGGTCATTTATTTCATCTTGGTTTTGATTGCCACTTTTACAACATTAGGTTTTTTAGGCTCTTCTATTGTCATGATGAATAGTTATGGCGGCGGGTTTATTGGTTTCGTTATGTTGCTTGTGTCACCAGCAGTCTTTGTATTAATGCTGATCGGTTCTCGTATTGCATTAGAAACAATTATTGCCATCATCCGTACAGAACAAAACACTAGAAAATAATAAATCACCTTCACAGAGAGAAATCACAATGAAAAAAATAATCGCTTTAATGTTAGTTGCAAGCTTTGGCCTTTTACAAGGGTGTTCAGCTGAAATCGGTACTGATGACTGGTGTAAAGAAATTATGACTGATCAATCAAAAGCTGCTGAAGCAATGTATGACCATCCTAAAGAAGTACAAGCATGTTCTGCAAAAATGCTCGGAAAAATGATGGGTAATATGTAGCACATCACTTAGGCCTGAGTAGTTCAATTTCTCGGGCCTTTACTTTTTTATACCCTTGATAAATGAAAATGTAGGGCTTACAACTCCTGTCATTCTCGAATGTTACCCAGTCAAGCTGAGCACAAGCTTTATCGAGAATCTATTGTATTAAGCAGATCCCAGCTAAAAGCATGCTGGGATGACAAAAATAAAAAAACTGCATATTGAATGATTTCGGGTATAAATCTCCATCTTAAAAAGTATTTCAACTGAGATAATCCTCAAATCTCACTCTAAAACTTAGGTATAAAACGGAAATTAACCATGAAGAAATTTCACATCCTCGCTAAAACAGCATCATTTATTTTAATCTCAATGACGTTAAGTGGCTGTGGCCAGCAAGAAGTCGACTTTAAAGACTTAGATAACCGAGGTGCTCGTGGCGTATTCCTAGATAGAGAACCTTTCAGCGGTATTGTTGTTGAATATAGACGTGATGGCTCAGCAGAATCAAAAACAGAAGTGAAAGATGGTTTTCCTGAGGGCTGGAGAACGGATCTCTATCGTAACGGCCAAGCTAAAAAAAGAACTCAAATGGTGTTTAACCATGACAAAGGTCGACCAGATGAAATGGGTGAAGCATGGCAATATTACGAAAATGGTGAAGAAGGTAGTTTTAGCTATACCAATGAAGAAGGCAATGCCCACGGAACCTGGAAAGAATGGAACGGAGAAGGTCGCTTAGTTAGAGAACGAGAATTTGAAAATGGTAATGCCGTAGGGAAACATAAAAGATGGAATAAGGATGGTTTATTAGTCTCGTATGCACGTTACGATGATGAAGGCCAAAAACACGGGGAGTTTGAAGAAACCTGTGACAATGAACAGGTTAAGTTTAATGGTGAATATGATCATGGACAAGCCGAAGGTTCTCACCAATATTGGTTCTGTGATGGCCAACTACAACAGAGCCTAGAATTTAAATTAGGCAACCAAATTGGCAAGCATGAAGAATACGATAGCAAGGGTGAATTAATACTTCAAGGTACTTACCTTGAAGATGGCTCGGGCCAAAAAGTCGGTACTTGGATGGAAAAATCGTATGACACGATAAAATACAAAGTCTACGGTACTGAAAACACTATCGCTCCAAAATACAAAAATGCCTTATTTAAAACCGCTGGATTTGATGGTAAAGGCACTCGAAACTGGAATGGCTACAGCTCATCTGGTGAAGATCTAAAAATATATGTCGATCAAGGTTTAATCAATCCAAACCACCGCATTCCATTTGACTCTAATAGAGACTATTCTGGCGCTCAGCAAGAATATTATTCTTCATGGTCCTACCCAGTAATTTTAGCGGGCGATAATGCATACACTTATTTAAAAGGGATTGGTGCTGACTTATCAGCTCAAGATTCTGAAGGTCTAACTCGCTTTAATTATTGTTTGATGCAATTTAACAAATGTTCAATGGAGCAATTAGAAGAACTAGCCCCTTATGCTAACTGGTCAGCACAAACGCCATACAATCCTATTCGAGTTGTTTCTGAGTGGCGCTTAACATCAGTGTCTAAATATAGCAGTAAATCAACGAGACAAAAGCGTAAAAATCAAATAGCAAGACAACTAAAGGTATTAGACATTGCCCGAACAAATGGTATGGATATGCACACCCCACTCTATTACGGTAGTAAAGGGAAAATAGCCCTAAGTTACTTCCTAAACCGTCGTTCAGATGCCTATTTCTTTAACTACTTCATTAAATATTCGAATCCTAATACTGTTGATCACAATGGCTTTACTCCTTTGCAGTATGCATTAGCTAAAGGAGAGCTTAATCCCAAAAAAGCAGGCACTTTACTTCTAAAACAAATCGATCAGTTAGTCGCTGCTGGTGCAGATGTAAAACAACTGTTACCAGATGGTCAAGATATGAAAACTATCGCCTTTGAGTCAGGTAACCTTGATTTCGTTAAATTGATAGACAAGCTAATCGCACAAACACCAGAAAAAGTGATTGCCAAAGATCAGCCTACTCTGGCAGATAATAAGCAGCCAAATGAAGGCGGCAAAATTAGCATGAGCCCTCAAAGCTCTTCTCAACCAGAAATCGGCACGACTGACAAACCTCAGGGAAATGACACTAGCCCAAGCAATAAAGTAGACCAGCTACTTGCTAAAGCAAATGAGCAACTTTCTAAGTCACGACTTACAAGCCCCAAAGATAACAATGCATACGATTCTTATAAATCAGTTCTACAATTAGAGCCGTCAAATAAGAAAGCAAATGATGGACTCCTTAATATTAGTAATAAATACATTGCATGGGGTGAAAGTGCACTGTCAAAATCTGATATTTCAAAGGCACAATCACATTTAGATAAAGCAACAATGGTGGCACCTCAAAATAGAGCTATTTCAGAGTTAGAATCTAAACTCATAATGGCACGTGAAGCCCAAAAGCAAAAAGAAGCCGAAGTAGCAAAAACAACAACGACCACAACACAAGAGCTCCCTAAACAGGAAACACCTCCGGTGGAGGCCAAGGAAGCTGAACAGCCTAAGAAAAGTAGATGTGTACAAACCATGACCAACCGATGTATTACTAAGTCATCAGGTTCTGGTGATTTTATCAAAGATTTAAAAGATTTGACGGGTATGAACTAGGCCAGGAAATAACGCTTTCATCATAAATGCAAGGAAGCTCTGACCTTTCTCAGAGCTTCCTCCAATAACTTAACTGAAGTCTAAATAATGAAAAAATCAAGAACCGTTATTATTACGTTACTCCTTATTTCTTTGTTTATAACGCCTTTGATGGTATCGACACCTGCAAATGCAGGGGTAGGAAAAATGTTATTTGGCTTTGGTGTTGGCTCTTATCTTGGCAAGAAGGCCATTAAAAAGCTTATTCGTGTTGCAATGAAAAAAGCGCCCAGCTTTGCAAAAAAAGCGGCTCTTGGATTTATTACAATACAAGTCTTAAAGAGCGATACAGTCTACGAAACATTTCTTGGTTTTATGACAATGCTAGAGAGGACAGCACCCAATAATCAATGGAAAAAGGATTATTCCGAATTTAAGTATCAGATATCCGCTTATCGACAAGCTATTATCTCCTCCGTTGCCTTTAAAGACTCTCCTCTTGCTATAAGAGAAAAGGCAAATTTTGCAGGACTAAAAAGGCTAAAAGATAATGCTGATGTTGAATGGTTTCATAGCCATGATGATAACTGGTTTAATCAGCATGATAATAATTGGTTCTCATCAAAGAAAGTGGTCTCCGGTGAGCATTGGCTAGCAGAGTCAGAAGCAGGATGGCCATTAAAGAGGCATGAAAAATTATTTTGGATGAGAGCAGGGCGAAATCAATCATTTCTAAATAACTTTGATCAAGGGAATCAGAAGCGAATCAAAGCAGGTCACGCACCCAAAGCTGCAAGTGGTGAAAAATTTAAGCTCGAATATTTCGATAAAACACGAGGAAACCAAGTAACAAGACGAAGTGAGAGGATCGAAAACTTTGATATTAAAAACCTTCGCGTGATTGTTCCCAGGCTAGAAATCACAGAAGAGGAAATGGTAAAACAAACGAAGTACTTAGTTCGAGCTGACAGCCACACACCTATTATTGAAAGCTTTCTTAAACACACTCCCGTTATAGGTAAACTGCCCGATCTTGGTAGCAACACGTGGGGATATATGAAGCGAAAGTATATGCCTCTCCCAGATAAGCCAGCGAAAGATATGGGCGATGGTTGGACGGTTGATTGGGAGAATGCTGTACCGATCAACTAAGAGATAAACACATACTCGTGGCACTATTTTCAGCTAGATCCTATTTACTGCTGTGTTCAAATGCTCAACTTTTACTTCTACCATTAAATACCTAACTCTTATGATTAAAAAAACAACCTTTTTCATTTTAGCCTTATTTTCAACAGCATCCATTGCTGAAAACATATGCAATGTCACCATTGTCTCCCATCGAGGAGGAAGCGGGCTTCTTGAAAATAGTGTTCAAGGGGCAAGGCTTGCCTTTCAGACCTTTGACTCAGTTGAAGTTGATCTACAACGTCTCAATGATGGTGCTTGGGTGGTTCATCATGATCCTCTTCTCGGTAGAAGTAGCCAAAACTCACGAAACACACCTTCTCTATTGGCCACAATGAGTTCATCTCAATGGAAAGGTGTTCGACATAAAGAGGGAACAAGTACTGGTGACCCCGTTCCATTTGTTTCAGATTTACTTAACGTTGCCCATAAATCAAAACCTTTTAATTTTGAAATAAAAGGACTCGCCTCAGCGACATCTTTAAAACAACTCGACAAGAAATTGAAGTCACACTTAGGTAGTAATTATCATTATTCCAGCATGGATATTGGAATTCTTAAAACGATTAGAAAGATTAATAAGTCTGTTTACCTTGGTGTTATTCAAGCCCCAGAAACCAAAAGCGCATCAAAGGCAGTAACAACATCACCTAAATATAGTAAGTTAAAGTCAAAATGGGATGATAAAGCAAAAAAGTGGGGCGTAAATATCAAGCAAGTTGAAGCAAAAGTAATGGATAAATATGCGACCTCAACCGTGGATTATGCTCATAATTTAGACCTTATCTCTAAGCTTGGCAACGCAGGTCTCCACCTTGACTTTCAAACGGTTAGGTCAAATATAAATGTGCTAAGCCAAGCAAAAAAACGAGGGCTCGACGTATATACATACGATATTGATGACAAGCGAAAGCACTTAACATTTATCAGCAACCTCAAGAATCAAAGCCGCCCTACTGGTGTCATTACAGACTTAAAGGTCAGTGACTGGTGTAGCAGATAAAAGGGAAATATCACTTATATACCCAAACGACTTGAAGATGTAGATTCTACCCTCTGTCATCCTCGAGTGTTTTTATCGAGGATCTATTGTCTTAAGCAGATCCCAGCTAAAAGCTGCTGGGATGACAGGATAAAAAATCTGCATCTTGAATGATTACGGGTATATACCCATGATAAATGAAGATGCAGTTGATTTAATAAAGCTCGTCATCCCCGTGAAAACGGGGATCCAACGATAGTGGTAATTTTCACTGCCCATGGATTCCCATTTTCATGGGAATGACGAAGT
>WTAY01000064.1 GCA_013139345.1 Methylophaga sp.
ATATAAAGTAGAAATAACAACATGGCACAGTTCTCGCTTTATCTAGTTACAATACTAGATATCAAGGACTATGTACCATGGAACATCAATTATCATCAGAAGCAGCAAAACTATCATTAGTTAGCAAACTGGGTCATGCAGTTGATGTAACAGATCAGCAAGCTTTATATGAAAATGCTGAGGACATTGCCGCTCGTCTTCCTGCGGTATTACAAACATCGTTAGAGTTAGAAGATATTATCAGCTTATTTCACAAGGAAATGAGTAAAGCACTTGCTTACGATAGCCTTCATTATCAACATCGTGGTGTGCACTGTGATGTTAACTTTGGCCAACGCAGCCATCATTCATGTAATTACCGTTTAGAGATGAACAGCTATTGGTTGGGTGAATTGACATTAACACGACGTAAAAAGTTTACAGATACGGATACTCAATTACTTGAAGACTTTCTATGTAAGTTGATTTATCCCGTTCGTAATTGCTTATTATTCCGTGAAGCTCAAGCAGCAGCCTTACAAGATAAGTTAACAGGTTTAAATAATCGAGCAGCGTATGATGCGAGTTTAAAGCGTGAAATTGATTTAGCTCATCGCCAACATGCACCGATGTCACTTATTGTGCTTGATATTGATCACTTTAAAGCGGTGAATGATACTTATGGTCATATCAGTGGTGATGTTGCACTCCGAGCATTGGCGAAATCAATTACAAATACAATGCGTCTTAGTGATATTGCATTTCGCTATGGTGGTGAAGAGTTCACTTTGATTTTAAGTAATACAGATGCAACTGCAGCACGGTTAGTCGCTGAACGTATCCGTATCGCAGTTTCACAGTTAAGCTGTAATGATGGCAAACGTACCTTTGGTTTTACAGTGAGTCTTGGTGTTGCCCAGCTAAATCAAGGGGAGAATGGTTCCTCTTTATTTGATCGTGCTGATCAAGCGCTATATCAAGCGAAGAAATCTGGTCGAAACCAAACTCTTTGTTCTGACACGCCTATTAGCAAAGATAACTAATTATTTAAAAAAATATCCCCGTACAACGCGAAGTCGTACGGGGATAATATTGATTGCCGTTGGTATTGCTCTGACGGTTAAGAATAGAGCTCCACCATATCAATCCCCTTATTGAAGGCCTTTTGATGTAATGACGATCATTTTATCGATTTGCATATCTTCGATAGTATAAGGGATGCCACCTGTACCGAGCCCTGAGTGTTTTAAGCCTGCAAAAGGCATCCAGTCAACACGGAATGCCGTATGCTCATTAATCATTACGGCTGAGGCTGCAAGCTGATCAGAAATATACATCGCTTGATCGATATCTTGGCTGTAGACCGATGCTTGGAAAGCAACATCGAGTGAATTTGCTGAGGCGATTGCTTGGTCTAAATCATTGTAAGGATAGATGCAGACAACAGGGCCAAATATTTCAGAGTGAGATACTTTACTCTTAGGGCTTGGATTGTAAAGCACTGTTGGTACATAGCAGTTATTGAGTAGTGACTGCCCACCATGAAGTAGTTCGGCACCCATATCTACAGCTTCTTGTACCCATGATGTTATGCGAACAATTTCACTTGCCCTAATAAGAGGACCAACCTCAGTTTGATTTGATAGAGGATCGCCTACAATAAGCGCTTTTGCAGCGGCACTAAGTTGTCGAGCAACTTCCCTTGCAATAGATTCATGCACAAAGATTCGTTGAACCGACACGCACACCTGACCAGCATGGTAAAAAGCGCCTTTAGCAAGGGCTGGAATTGCCTTTTCTAGATCGGCATTTTCAGTTATGACAACAGGCGCAACACCACCATGTTCAAGTGCACAGCGGGTACCTGGAGCTAATTTTGAACGCAAATACCAACCCACTTTTGCACTACCAATAAAGCTGAAGAAAGCAACACGAGGATCGGTGACTAGCTTCTCTGCTACTTGATGATTAATTGGCAATACAGCTTGGCACCATTCTGCTGGCAAACCTGCTTGATGGAATATTTCAACCAATCGAAGACACGATAACGGTGTGTCATCAGCAGGTTTTACAATGACGGGGCACCCTGCCGCAATCGCAGGGCCAACCTGATGAGCAATCAGATTAAGGGGGTGGTTAAATGCACTTACTGCAACAACAACACCGATGGGTTCCTTTTTCATCAAAGTAAGACGATGTTGTGATGCAGGGTTTATGCCCATTGGAACCGCTGTGGGAGTTTCGCTACGAAGTGAATCAACACAAAGTCGAATGCTATCTATGCAGCGAGTCATCTCCACCCGAGAATCAACTAAGGGCTTGCCCCCTTCATTTGCAGAGTCTGAGGCTAATTCTTCTGCACGAGCTTCCATTAGTTGAATTGCACGTTCAAGAATGGATAGGCGTGCTGAGACAGGTAGCCAGTTTCGACGATCAGTAAATAGTCTACTTGCTGTTGTTAATGCCTGTTCAATATCACTTTCATCCGCCTTTTCGGCAGTCGCAATCACTTGCTCATTGAAAGGAGACTTAACCTCTAAGATATGCTCACTTTTTTTATCTAAGTTAGCAATCATAAGTGGAAAGTGTTGTATATCTGCCATGATGGTATTCTCCTTATAGAATACAGATCTTCTCTTTTAACCCTTCATTGAGAATAGAATGATTTAGTGAATAATCTACTCCTACATCAATCAAGTGAACACCTTTTGAATCAAGTGCTTGCTGTAGCACTTTTCTAAATTCAATATGGCTTGTAGGTCGATGACCTGTTGCACCATAACTTTCAGCATATTTCACAAAATCAGGGTTGTTGTAATCTAGGCCAAAGTTATTAAAGCCCATGCCTTCTTGTTTCCATTTGATCATGCCATAGGCATTATCATTCAGAATAATAACGACAAGATCTAGACCTAATCTAACGGCTGTTTCCATCTCTTGAGAGTTCATCATAAAGCCGCCATCACCACAGACGCTAATGACTTTCCGGTTAGGATTAATCAATTTTGCCAACATGGCAGAAGGAAGGCCTGCCCCCATTGTAGCTAAGGCATTGTCTAATAATAATGAGTTGTTTTGATAACAAGGATAGTTACGAGCAAACCAGACTTTATAAACACCATTATCCAAGGTGAGAATGCCATCTTCATCCAGTTCTTCACGAATAATGTGAACCGCACTTTGGGGAAGAAGAGGGAAGCGTTCATCATCACTATATTTTGATAAGCGAGATTTCACTTCTTCTTTAACCCGATAGAAATAGGAGAAATCCCATTGTTCTTGTGGAGTAAGCGCATCAGTCAGTCGGTTAACAGACGTTGCAATATCACCCACTACATCTAATTGAGGGAAATAGACAGCATCAATTTGTGCAGGTGAAAAGTTAACATGAACGACTTTAGGCCCATCATCCCTCATAAAGAAAGGCGGCTTTTCAATGACATCATGACCAACATTAATAATTAAATCTGAGCGATCGATGGCACAGTGAAGAAAGTCATGATCAGATAATGCAGCGGTTCCTAAATATGCCTCATGGCGTTCATCAATAACACCTTTACCCATTTGCGTATTGAAAAAAGGAATGCCCGTTTTTTCAATGAAGTTAAGTAATGCCTTACTTGAACGTTTTCTATTTGCCCCAGCGCCAATGAGTAGTAGAGGCATTTTGGCATTCTTAATCATCTCAACTGCACTTTCGATAGCATGACTATCAGCATCAGGGCGACGCGTTGGTGCTACTTTGTATAAATGTTCATCTGCTTCTTCGGCTGCAATGTCTTCGGGTAGTTCAATGTGAACAGCGCCGGGGCGTTCTTCCATAGCAAGACGAAAGGCTTCTCGAACAGTGGATGCAATAGTATTACCGTGAACAACTTGTTTGGTAAATTTAGTAATCGGTCGCATCATCGTGACGATATCAACAATCTGGAATTGACCTTGTTTACTTGCTTTAATGGGTTTCTGACCGGTGATCATTAACATTGGCATGCCGCCCAATTGTGCATAAGCAGCCGGAGTGACAAGATTAGTGGCGCCAGGGCCTAGAGTGGCTAAACAGACGCCAGGTTTACCGGTTAACCGTCCGTATGTTGCTGCCATAAAACCAGCACCTTGTTCATGTCGAGTAAGAACAAGTTTGATCGAGGAGTGTTGTAACGAGTCAAGAAAGTCTAGGTTCTCTTCACCAGGGATACCGAAAATATATTCGACCCCTTCATTTTCCAGAGCCTTAACAAATAAATCCGATGTCTTCATGTGGCGAATCCTTTATCACTTTATAGTATAAAAATGGCGCATATATTGAAGTCGTACTATA
>WTAY01000203.1 GCA_013139345.1 Methylophaga sp.
GACTGCAAAATGTTAAAATAAGTTTATCTGTTGGGGTATCGCCAAGCGGTAAGGCACAAGGTTTTGATCCTTGCATTCCCAGGTTCGAATCCTGGTACCCCAGCCACTTTTTTGTTTTGCTATAGACTTTTTGGCTTTTACCTTGAAAAAAAACAGACTCCTCCAGTTACAAGAACGCACTGCTGATAGCAGCATGATGGTGTTCTCAGGCAATTCTAACCGCCCTTTGGCAAAAAAAATTGCTAACTTCCTAAGTGTTCCTCTTGGTAAAGCAACCGTAGAAAAATTCAGCGATGGTGAGATTATGGTTGAAATTTTAGACAATGTGCGTGGTAAAGACGTATTCATTGTTCAACCTACATCAATGCCTGCCAATGATAACTTGATGGAATTAATGGTGATGACGGATGCAATCCGCCGTGCATCAGCAAAACGAATTACATTAGTTGTTCCATATTTTGGTTATTCACGCCAAGATCGTCGTCCTCGCTCAGCACGTGTTGCGATCACTGCAAAAGTGGTAGCAAATATGTTAACAGGCGCAGGTGCTGACAGAATCTTAACGGTTGATTTGCATGCCGACCAAATTCAAGGTTTTTTCGATTGCCCTGTGGATAATGTCTATGCTTCACCTGTTTTATTGGGTGATGTTTAGAAGCATAAATATAAAGATTTAGTGGTTGTATCACCGGATATCGGTGGTGTTGTTCGTGCTCGTGCATTAGCAAAACACCTTGATGTTGAATTGGCTATTATCGATAAGCGTCGCCCAAAAGCAAATGTTGCAAAAGTGATGAATATTATTGGTGATGTTGAAGGTCGGGTATGTATCCTGATTGATGATATGGTCGATACTGCTGGTACATTATGTGCTGCCGCTGCCGCCCTGAAAGAGCGTGGTGCAACGCGTGTTGTGGCTTATTGTACACATGCTGTTTTATCGGGACCTGCTGTTGATAATATTGAAAATTCAGTATTAGATGAGTTAGTGATCACAGATACCATTCCACTACAAAAAAATGCACAAGAATGTAAAAAAATTCGCCCGTTGAGCATCGCTGAAATGCTGGCAGAGGCTATGTATCGAATTAGTAATGAAGAGTCAGTTAGCTCTTTATATATGGATTAATAAATTTAAAGAGATTCTTTAGATTTATTGTTAGTCAGATCACTCCCTGAGTGTTATCTGCATGCCTACTCTGGTCGCAAGAGAGGCAAAGCGCCGCCATTAGGCGGCATTTTTAATGGGCAATACATATTGCTCATGATTTTGGAGAAAAAGATGGAAAATTTATTTGAAGTTCAAGCTGAACTACGTACTGACACAGGGAAGGGTGCGAGCCGCCGCCTACGTCATGCAGGTCAAGTTCCAGCAATCATCTATGGTGCAGAAGAAACACCAGTATCTTTAACGTTAGACCATAACAAATTCCTTCGCCACTTAGAAGAAGATGCGTTTTACGCTCATATCTTGACGATTGTTGTTGATGGTAAGAAGCATCAAGCAGTATTGAAAGATCTACAGCGTCACCCAACTAGTGATATGAAAATCATGCATGCTGACTTTTTACGTGTTAGTGCAAAACATGCAATGACAATGACAGTACAGCTTCATTTCCTTGGTGATGATGTTGCTCCTGGTGTTAAAGATGGTGGTAAAGTAAGTCACTTAATGTCTGATGTTGAAATCTCTTGTTTACCAAAAGATTTACCAGAATTCATCGAAGTTGATACCTCTGGATTAGAACTTGATGCCGCAATTCACTTGTCTGAACTTGTATTGCCAAAAGGCGTTACATTAACTGCATTAGCTCATGCTCAAGACGAAGAATTAGAAGAAGGTTCGCGTTCTACTTATGATCAAGCTGTCGTTAGCATCCATACACCACGTGTTGTATCAGATGAAGATGAAGATGTAGCAGCTGAAGATGGTGCTGAAGAAGAAGCGACTGAAGATTAATTCAGTCAATATTGAGGGCGGCTATTATTAATGGCTAACTGGATAATTGCAGGACTGGGTAATCCGGGCCCTCAATATGAACACACCCGACATAATGTTGGGTTTTGGTGGCTGGACCAATTGGCTGAAGATTTGGGTGCAACATTTTCTGTTGAAAACAAATTTCACGGCCAGTTGGCTCAGGCTCACTATTCAGGACATAAGCTATTTTTGCTAAAACCACTGGTTTTTATGAATCGAAGTGGTCAATCTGTAGCAGCCTTAGCAAACTTTTATAAAATCCCCTTAACAAATATCCTTGTTATTCATGATGAATTAGATCTTCCTGCAGGCACAGCACGTTTAAAACGTGGTGGTGGCCATGGTGGTCATAATGGTCTTCGCGACATTATCTCAAGAACAGGCAGCAAAGATTTTTTACGTTGTCGCTTAGGAATAGGACATCCGGGAGATAGTCGCCAAGTATCAGACTATGTACTCAGTAAGCCTTCTCAGCCAGACCGACAACTGATTCGACATGCAATAGATGAATCGTTGAGGGTGTTGCCTGATGTATTATTAGGCGATTTAGATAAAGCCATGAATTGGCTACACTCACAATAGGAAAAGTATCATGGGATTCAAATGTGGCATTGTTGGCCTACCCAATGTAGGTAAATCAACTTTATTTAATGCACTTACTGAGGCTGGTATTGAAGCTCAGAACTACCCATTTTGTACGATTGAACCTAATGTCGGTATTGTTCCCATGCCTGATTCTCGGTTAGATGCCTTGGCTGAAATCGTCGTTCCAGAACGAGTATTGCCAACCACAATGGAATTTGTAGATATTGCAGGTTTGGTTGCCGGTGCATCAAAAGGTGAAGGTTTAGGTAATAAATTTCTCGCTAATATCCGTGAAACAGATGCGATAGCTCATGTGGTACGTTGTTTTGAAGATGATAATGTTATTCACGTGGCTAATAAAATTTCACCACTAGATGATATTGAAGTTATTAACACGGAGTTGGCTTTAGCTGATTTAGAAAGTGTTGAAAAAGCAATTACAAAAACAACACGTGATGCTAAAGGTGGAGACAAAACAGCAAAAGCACGTTTAGAGCTGCTTAAAGAAATGAGTGACGTTCTTAATGAAGGTAAACCAGTTCGAGGCATGAAGTTAGATGAAGATCAATTGTCTTTACTAACTGAAATACATCTTCTGACTATTAAACCAACGATGTATATTGCTAATGTTGCTGAAGATGGCTTTGAAAATAATCCATTCTTGGATCTTGTTTCAGAATTAGCAGAAGCAGAAGGTGCTGCTATTGTCAGTATTTGTGCATCGATAGAGTCAGATATTGCAGAATTGAATGCTGAGGAGAAGGCTGAGTTTTTGGCAGAGTTGGGTCAGGATGAGCCGGGCTTAAACCGTGTTATTCGTAGCGGCTACAACTTACTTGGTTTGCAAACCTACTTTACAGCAGGCGTAAAAGAAGTACGTGCTTGGACTGTTCAAGTCGGCGCAACCGCACCACAAGGTGCGGGAGTCATACATACTGACTTTGAAAAAGGCTTTATTAGAGCTGAAGTTATTGGCTACGAAGACTTTGTAGGATATAAGGGCGAGTCTGGTGCTAAAGATGCGGGTAAATGGCGCTTAGAAGACAAGGATTACATCATTAAAGATGGTGATGTAATGCACTTCCGCTTTAACGTTTAATAAAGGCAGTAAAAGATATTAAATTACTTGATATTTTAGTAGTAGCACCGTAAAATGCTCTGCTTGGTATGGCTATGTAGCTCAGTTGGTTAGAGCACATCACTCATAATGATGGGGTCGGTGGTTCGAATCCACCCATAGCCACCAATTTAACATCCAACACAATCCAACGAAGTTTATATAAGCCCCGCCTAGTGCGGGGTTTCGTGTATCTATAGTCTAGTAAAACTGATAGACACAGCCCAGGACAACATTCTTTGTGACTATATTTCTCCCCGTCTAATCTTGGTACAGATAAGCTCTCTTATGGGTGCACTTGGTTAAGAAAGCTGGCAAGGAAGGCGCTAATTCAATGCCTTATGATAAAAGGCATTGCTGGGAGTTGGATATGAAGATGGAAGGTAGCTTAGAAAGAGAAGGTTACCCCTTACGCGGGGGCTTTTTAGATAATTGGTTCGTAAAGCAATTAATCAGTCGGTGAAAATGTCATGTATTTGCAATGATACCTATCAGATATTCTGGGTAGTGTAATCATTGTGGTAATGAGGCTTAATTTCACTATCCCTCTAGGTTTTCGGTAGTTTACTTTACTATCTTAAGCCCTGGACGTTTCACTTTGTTTGTCGCTGGTGATGGTGATGTTGGAGGTTCTGACGAATGTTCTCCTTCAGGAAAAAACATACCTTGGTTATTTTCTTTGCTGTAAATGGATTGCACGGAATGGATAGGGATGAATAGTTCCATGGGCTTGCCTGAGAATCGCGCTGAGAAGCTAATCCATTCATTGTCAGCATGATAGTTACGTACTGCACCAGGATCTATATTCAGGACTATTTTTCCATCATTTATAAATTCATGAGGCACTTGCACTCCATCAACTGTGGCATTGACTAATAGGTGAGGTGTCAGGTTATTGTCAACAATCCAGTCGTAAATTGCTCGGATTAGATAGGGTTTTTGTGATGTCATTATAGGCTCAGATAAACTTAATATTTAACGCATTTCTCGTTCAACATCACTTAAGCTAGCTTGGAAGCTATCTCTCGCAAATATTCGTTGAGCATAGTCTTCAACTGCTTTCGCTTTAGGTGGGAGCTTTATTTTCAGTAGCGGTAGACGCCAAAGTAATGGGGCAAGACTACAGTCTAGTAATGAGAATTCATTACTCATAAAAAACTCAAATTGTTCAAATAATGGCGCTAAGACAGTGAGATCTTCTTGGACCGTTTTTCGAGCTTTACTCATTTTCCCTTTCTCTATGCCAAGTAGGGAGTTCCAAAGAGAATACCAATCCTTATCAATACGGTGAAGCATTAATCTGGCTTGTGCTCTAGATGCGGGATCGGAAGGCATCAATGGTGGCTGGAGAAAGCGTTCGTCAAAATAGTTATTAATGATATTAGAATCAAATAATACGATGTCTCGCTCAAATAATACGGGACTAGTACCGTAAGGTGTTGCTGCCGCTACATCTTCAGGCCATTGACCATCAATCACATCTTCAATATTTGCCGTAATGTTTTTTTCCTGCATTACGATACGAGTGCGGTGACTAAATGGGCATGAAGGATCTGAATAAACAGTCATCATTGAGCGTCGGTTACTATTGGCCATTATCTTACTCCTGTGGATACCTTTAAATATGCATCCATGGGCTTATTTGTTGCGAAAATAAAGAAAGGGAGCACATAGGCTCCCTTTCTTTTATTTTGAGATTAAATCATTTTAGTGAATATCTTTCCAGAATGCTTTCTTCATTGGGTAAACAACAAGGAATAATAGGAATAAATATAATAATACCCACTTAGCTAATTCTAAACGCTGAATTTTTGAAGGCTCACCAACATAAGCAAGAAAGTTTACTAAGTCAGCAATCATGACATTATAGTCATAGTTTGATAGTTCACCTTCAGTAGCATGTTCTAAATGACCTGTTTCTTCGTCATGTGATAGATAACCTTGTTGCTGCCATAAAACATGAGGCATACCGACATCTTTAAATACCGTATTGTTTGTACCAGTCGTTTTTTCATCATCTAAGTAGAATGAACGCATATAGGTATTTAGCCATGCAGTACCGCGAGCACGTGAAATCACTGAAAGGTCGGGAGGTGTGACTCCAAACCATTTTTTAGCATCTTCAGCACGCATAGCAACAGTCATGGTGTCACCGATTTTATCTGATGCAAACATTAAGTTTTCTTTCACTTGTGCATCCGTTAAGCCAATATCTTTAGCCATACGGTTATAACGCATGAAAGAAGCTTGGTGACAGCTTAAGCAATAGTTTACAAATGTTTTAGCGCCACGTTGTAGTGAGGCTTTATCAGATAAATCAAGTTCAACCGGATCAAGGTGAACACCACCTGATGCTGCCATTGCTTGAATTGATGTGAGCGACATTAAGCCGATAAATAATGCAGAGATTAATGTTCTCATTTCATTGTCACCCTTTCTGGCACCGGCTTGTCTTTATCAATACTTGTGTAGAACGGCATTAGAATAAAGAATGCAAAATAAATAATTGAAAACACACGAGCCAAGTTTGTATATAACGTTGTTGCAGGCTGTGTACCTAGGTAACCAAGAGCAAGGAAGCTGATGATAAACAGTGTCAGTGCTACACGGAAATAAGGGCCACGATAACGCCATGATTTCACCGGACTGCGATCTAGCCATGGTAATAAGAACAAGAGCCCTTGTGCACCACCCATTGCCATAACACCCATTAATTTATCAGGAACAGCTCTTAAAATGGCATAAAATGGAGTGAAATACCATAAAGGCACAATATGCTCTGGTGTCTTAAGAGGATCAGCAGGCACAAAGTTATCTTTTTCCAAGAACCATCCATCAAATTCTGGTGCATAGAACAAGATTAATGCAAATATAAACAAGAACACAACCACACCGACGATATCTTTAACAGAGTAGTAGGGGTGGAATGGGATGCCATCAATAGGAATACCATTGGCATCTTTGTTTTTCTTGATTTCTACACCATCAGGGTTGTTTGAACCCACTTCATGCAAGGCAATGATATGAGCAACCACTAAGCCAAGGATGACAAGAGGAACAGCAATTACATGGAAAGCGAAGAAGCGGTTTAGCGTTGCATCTGCAACAACAAAGTCACCACGAATCCATAAGGCTAACTCTTCGCCAATAAAAGGAAGTGCACCAAATAAAGAGATGATTACTTGAGCACCCCAGAATGACATTTGTCCCCAAGGTAATAAGTAACCTAAGAAAGCTTCAGCCATCAGTGCCATATAAAGGAACATTCCAAATAACCACACTAGCTCACGCGGTTGCTTGTATGAACCATAGATAAGCCCCCGGAACATATGCAGGTAGATGACGATGAAAAAGGCGGATGCCCCCGTGGAATGCAGATAGCGAATAAGCCAGCCCCACTCGACGTCACGCATAATATATTCAACCGATGCAAAGGCTAATGCTGCATCTGGTTTGTAATTCATTGTTAGGAAAATACCGGTAACGATTTGAAGAACCAATACCAACATTGCTAAAGAACCAAAGAAATACCAGAAGTTGAAATTCTTTGGAGCGTAATACTTGGAAAGATGATCTTCCCACATTTTTGTTGCAGGGAAACGTGCGTCTACCCAACCCATTAGACTAGCAAACATTATGCAGCTCCTTGTGCATCTTCACCGATGATGATGCGGCTATCACCTTGGAAGTAATAAGGGGGAACAACCAGATTGATAGGAGCAGGAACACCTTTAAATACGCGACCAGCTAAATCAAACTTAGAACCGTGACATGGGCAGAAAAAGCCGCCTTTCCAGTTTGAACCTAAATCTTCAGGTGCAAGCTCTGGACGGTATGTTGGTGAGCAACCTAAATGAGTACAAATACCCACTAAGACCATCAAATCTTCACGAATTGAACGGCCTTCATTTTTACAGTAATCAGGTTGTTGTCCAATAACATCACTTTCAGGATCGCGAAGAACATCATCTTGACTAGCAAGGTTTTCTAAAACCTCAGGTGAACGGCGATAAACCCAAACAGGTTTCCCGCGCCATTCGATAGTCATTAATTGACCGACCTCAAGCTTGCTGATATCGACTTCAACAGGAGCGCCAGCAGCTTGTGCTTTTGCGCTTGGCAACATAGACGAAACAAACGGAACGGCAACAGCCGCAGCACCTGCACCACCAACGACAACACTAGCTGCGGTGGTTAGAAATCGTCGTTTACTGTTATCAACAGTGTTAGACATTAGATGGGCTCTCCCAGCGATAAAGTATAAAAAATTCTTAAATTTAGTGAACCTTTATTAAAAGGCACACATAAAAACCGGTCAATTTTATCATATACGATGGGGTTTGGATCAAAAAAGCCCGCAAGAATGCGGGCTTTTTTGTTAAGCAATAATTGTGGGAATTATTTAAGTGCTTTTTTCGCTTTCTTAACTAGACGTTTTAAAGCGCCTTTTGGTTTTGTTGCTAGAATATCATCTAAGTTAGTTGGAGTACCTACGATGATTACACCACCCATACCTGCACCCCAATGTGGGTCACATTTGTAAAGGTAGATACCTTCAACAGTTAAAGGTTTTGTTGTTAGGTTGTCACCCATTCCAGATGTCCAACCTTCAGCACCTGTAGGGATGTATTCTGTTTTAGATTGATCTTTATTCGTAAACACTGTGTTAGAGATATGACCGTTCATATTTTCAAAAGAAACAGTGTCTCCTGGTGCAATTTTAAGAACCATTGGTTTAAATGCTGTAACTGCTGCTGTAATTACGTGGTTTTCAGCCATAACCGCTGATGATAAAAGAACTGATGCACCTAATACTGCACCAATAAGTGATTTAGCGTATTTCATTGTGTTGCCTCTCAAAATTTAAGTTATTTGCCCTGATGCAGTTCTAGCTTGTCATAGTAAAGCTGAACCGAAGCTGAACAGATTTGGTGTATCTTTTGTACACTTATGAATAACGGTTATGTCCGTGTTCGGGAAGCTATACTACCTTGCTAGAGGGGTAAAAGTCCAAATAAGGACAGGTTTTTGTGTCAAATCACTTAAAAATAGTCTTGTTAAGGGCTTCTTTTGCGCCATTTAGAGTAAATTCTGTTTGCGCTTTTTTGCCATCAAGCAGTGTAAATTTAAAGGTGATTTTTTTACCTTGTAATAGGGCTTCCAGCGTACCCAAGTGAGGACGAGATTCTCCTTGGAAAATCGGGCATATCACGCGTTCTGGTAGTCGTTCTGTCACGATGTGATTCACACTGAAGTCTTTCTCTGTAGAAATTGTTTCTGAATCACTGACAATAATGGCATTAATGCCTTCATCTTCAGGAACAATGGTGGCAACAAATCCACGAATCATTTGTACAGGTTTTTGATTGTCTATTTGGAATCGTGGAAGTTCATTTTGGGAGAGTTCATCAAAATCATAATCTGACAGGCTGAAATCCATCCAAACTACGCCTTTGTCTGATTTAAATATCGCTAATTCAAATCCTTCTTCATTCCTAACCATGGCAGAGTGAGATTCAGTATTCGTCGCGCTGTGGGCAAACGTTTCAATTTTCCAATCAGCAAAAGAAAGGGATGAAAGCAATAGAGTGCCAAAAAAGGTGAGTACTTTATACATGAAGAGATCCTTCGGATTGTTGTAATGCCCACATAGCGGCATAGTGTCCATTTTTGCCGAGTAATTGATGATGAGTTCCGCGTTCAATAACTTTCCCGTAATTTAATACAAGGATAGTATCAGCATCAACAATCGTTGATAAGCGATGGGCAATCACTAATGTTGTTTTATTTGTGCTAATAGTTTGAAGTTCTTCATTAATCGCTTTTTCTGAGTGGCTATCTAGAGCGGATGTCGCTTCATCAAAAATAAGAATATCAGGGTTTTTTAGTAATGTGCGAGCAATGGCGACGCGTTGTTTTTCCCCTCCTGATAATTTTAAGCCGCGTTCCCCAACTAAGGTGTCATAGCCGTCTGGTAGTCTTTGGATAAAGTCATGAATGTGAGCTTGCTTGGCAGCCTCAAAAACCGCTGATTTATCAACAGTTGGGTTACCGTATAAAATATTATGGTAAATAGTATTATTAAATAGAACGGTATCTTGAGGAACAACACCAATCGCCTGCCTTAAACTGTGCTGCTGAACATCACGAATATTAACGCCATCAATTGTGATTGTTCCAGCCTGAAGATCATAAAAACGGAATAATAGTCGGACAAGTGTAGATTTCCCTGAGCCACTTGCACCAACGATAGCCAGTTTCTTGCCTGCTTCTATCGTAAAGTTGATGTCATGTAATATTTTACGATTGACGTCGTAATGAAAATCAACATGATTAAAACGAATTTCACCCTTACGCACATTTAAGGAGGACGCATCGGGTTTATCTAATGTTTCTTGAGACTCTTCGAGCAGTTTGAACATTCGTTCCATATCTGCAAGTGAATGACGAATTTCACGATAGACAAAACCGAGGAAGCCTAAAGGTAGGTATAGCTGAAGCAAAAATGCATTAATTAGGACGAGGTCTCCTAATGATAAGTCACCATCAACAACGCCTTGTCCTGCAAGTAGCATCAAAATCGTTAGCCCCGTAGCGATAATCTCACCTTGACCCATATTGAGAAGAGAGAGGGATGTCTGATTTTTTATCGCTGACTTTTCCCATGAAGCGAGCGTTACATCATAGCGGTTGAGTTCATAGTCTTCATTATTAAAATATTTAACGGTTTCATAATTTAATAGGCTATCAATCGCTTGGTTATTGGCTTTAGAGTCCATATCATTCATTACTCGACGGAAGCGCATACGCCATTCCGTAATAACGAGTGTATAAGCTATATATAATAGAATGGTGCTTGTGGTGATAATGGCAAAAATACTGTCATATTGGGTCAGCAGGATTACAGTAACTAAAGCAATTTCTACCAAGGTTGGCAGAATATTGAAAATCATAAAGTTCAATAAAAAGCTGATGCCACGAGAGCCACGTTCTATATCTCGTGAAATACCACCTGTTTGACGCTGTAAGTGAAAACGAAGCGAGAGGTTATGGAGATGTTTGAAGATTGCCCCTGCGATACGTCGGACAGAGTTAAAAATGACTTTGGCAAATAGCGCATCACGTAACTCGCTAAATAAGCTACTTGCTAAGCGCAATAAACCATAAGTAACTAACATTGCGATAGGTAAGAAGATAATGTCTTGCTGTTGGGGATCGAGCGCATCTACCGCACCTTTTAGCGCAAGAGGAATACCTACATTGGCTAATTTTGCGAGGGTAAGTAAGCCTAAGGCTAGTATTACTCGGCCTTTAAACTCCCATATATAGGGCAAAAGGCGGCGGATGGCTTTCCAGTCGTGATGATCTTTCATTCGGCAGAGTTTAGCTGATTATTGCGGCTCTAGGAAAAGTCAAAAAGCCGAGATGGATATTTTTAGGTATAATCACGCGGTTATAAATTATTTAGAGTACGTAATCGTTAGAAATTGCGGCACTATGCAAGATAGAGAGAAGAAGAGTAAATGCCTTTATATGAATATCGTTGTGATGCCTGTGAACATGAGTTCGAAGCATTACAAAAAATGAGTGACGAGCCTTTGGTTCATTGTCCAGCTTGTGATGAAGCAACATTAAGGAAACTGGTTTCAGCTGCAGGCTTTCGATTGAAAGGTGATGGTTGGTATGAAACTGATTTTAAAAGTGGGACTAAACGAAATCTTGCAGAGAGTGATTCTTCTGCAAAAAAGACTAAAGCCGCGGGATGCGGCACCAGCTGCGGCTGTCATTAGGGTCGAGAATTTAAATGAAAAAATATCTAATTGCGGGATTATTGGTGTGGATGCCATTGGGCATCACCTTTCTAGTAGTGCGTGCAATTGTTGGTTTTTTAGATCGAACATTATTATTGCTACCCGACGCCTACCAGCCTGATACGTTATTGGGGATTCATATTCCTGGCTTTGGGGTTGTTTTAGCTGTTGTATTAGTTCTAGCAACAGGCATGGTGGTGGCCAATTTCTTAGGCAAGCGGATTGTCGCGGCATGGGAAGGCTTGTTAGCACGAATTCCACTCGTGCGAACATTGTATGCCGGTATTAAACAAATTATGGAAGCCGTGCTAGCAACAGATGCAAAGTCGTTTAGCAAAGTGTTGTTGTTGGAGTATCCACGTAAAGGGGTATGGAGTTTTGCGTTTATGACGTCTGATAGCCTTGGCGAAGTTCAGGAAAAAACAGCTGCAAAAGTGATTAGTGTTTTTATACCGACGACACCAAATCCAACATCGGGCTTTGTATTAATGGTGCCGAAAGAAGATGTTATTGAACTCGATATGTCGGTCGAAGATGGCCTGAAAATGATTATCTCAATGGGGGTTGTTGTACCGCCTTGGGGAAAAGAACAATTGCTTGCTGAGAATGCGGCAAACAAGAAATAACATAGCGTTGCATTTAACTTATAGTGCAATAAACTTATATTTTTAGAAAAACTGGAAAGAATTATGCGTAGCCATTATTGCGGCGATGTTAACGAAACATTAGATGGACAAACTGTTACTGTTGCGGGCTGGATGCACCGTCGCCGTGATCATGGTGGTGTTATCTTTATTGATTTGCGAGATCGTGAAGGTTTAGTCCAAATTGTATGTAATCCTGAAGATGCTGAAAGTTTTGCTATTGCAGAACGTGTTCGTAGTGAATATGTATTAGAAATTGAAGGTGAAGTGCGCCTGCGTCCTGATGGCAGTGAGAATGTTGATCTAAAAAGCGGTAAGATTGAAATCGTTGCTAAGCGCGTAGTTATCCTTAATAGTTCTGAAACACCGCCATTCCCTCTGACTGGACAGGAAGAAGTGAGTGAGGATGTGCGTTTACGCCATCGTTATATTGATTTACGTCGTCCAGAAATGCAGCAGAAAATGCGTTTTCGTTCGAAAATTACCAGTCAATTACGTCGCTTCTTAGATGACAATGGCTTCTTAGATATTGAAACACCGATTTTAACGAAGGCAACACCAGAAGGTGCGCGTGATTATTTAGTGCCAAGTCGTACGCATGCCGGTGATTTCTTTGCTTTACCTCAATCACCACAATTGTTTAAACAATTGTTAATGGTGTCAGGTATGGATCGTTATTACCAAGTCGTGCGTTGTTTCCGTGATGAAGATTTACGTGCGGATCGCCAACCTGAATTTACTCAAGTTGATATCGAAACCTCTTTTGTTGAAGAAGAAGACTTGATGACGATGATGGAAGAAATGATTCGTAGCTTGTTTGCGAATGTTTTAGAACAAGCATTACCTAACCCATTCCCTCGCATGACTTATGCCGAAGCGATGGCACGTTACGGTAGTGATAAGCCTGATTTACGTATCGACCTTGAGTTAGTAGAAATTAGCGACTTAATGAAAGACGTTGATTTTAAAGTATTCTCTGGTCCAGCAAATGATGAAAAAGGTCGTGTTGCCGCTTTACGTGTACCGGGTGGTGCTAGCTTAAGTCGTAAACAAATTGATGATTACACCAAGTTTGTCAGTATTTATGGTGCTAAAGGTCTTGCTTATATTAAAGTGAATGATCTGGATGCAGGCCGTGAAGGTTTACAGTCACCGATCTTAAAATTCATTCCTGATGATGTCGTTGATGCCATTATGAAACGTACGGAAGCTCAAACTGGAGATTTAGTCTTCTTTGGTGCTGATCGTGCAAATATTGTTAATGAAGCAATTGGCGCGTTACGCGTTAAAGTCGGTCATGACTTAGATTTAGTTAAACATGGCTGGCAGCCTTTATGGGTTGTTGCCTTCCCAATGTTTGAGTGGGATGAGAAGTCTAATCGTTGGACGGCATTGCATCACCCCTTCACTGCACCTCGTGAGTCAGATATGGGGCTCTTAGAAACAGATCCTGGCAAATGCCTATCTCGTGCTTACGATATGGTGTTAAATGGTACAGAGTTGGGCGGCGGTTCAATGCGTATTCATAAAGCCGATGTACAAAGTAAAGTATTCGAATTATTAGGCATATCTAAAGAAGAAGCGGATGATAAATTTGGCTTCTTATTAGAAGCATTGAAATTTGGTTGTCCTCCACATGGTGGTTTAGCCTTTGGTCTTGATCGTCTTGCTATGTTGATGACTGGTTCTGCATCTATTCGTGATGTAATGGCCTTCCCTAAAACGCAATCAGCAAGCTGTTTATTAACGGATGCACCAAGTGCTGTAAGTGAGCCACAATTGAAAGAGCTTAATATTCGCTTACGAAAAGCACCTGTTATTGCAGAAAGTAGTTCAGAGTAAAATTTTAGGCGATATAACTTAAGGCAAATTGGAGATTAAAATGAGTGAAAATACATCATGTGCACAACAGCGATATGAAGTTCATTCCTCTGATTTGCCATTAAGTTGCCCAATGCCTAATACCAGCCAATGGGATGCACACCCAAAAGTTTATTTAGATATACAAACTAACAGTGAAGTTGCCTGTCCCTATTGTGGGGCTATTTACGTCTTGCTTGAACAGTAGAGCTTTATGATAAGTTTGGTTCATGTTGCTGTTGCAGTCATTATAAATAGCGATCAAGAGGTTTTGCTTGCACTGCGTCACTCTCATCAGCATCAAGGAGACTTATGGGAGTTTCCGGGCGGTAAAGTCGAGAAAAATGAGCCAGCATATGATGGGTTGGTACGAGAGATAGAAGAAGAATTAGATCTTCATATTACTTCGGCAGAGCCCTTCATTGAGATAGCGCATGACTACAGTGATAAGTCTGTTTTATTAGATGTGTGGACCATTTCTGAGTTTGAAGGAACGCCACGAGGGAAAGAAGGTCAGATACTTCGATGGGCCGCCATTGCTAACTTAGAAGAACAAGAGTTCCCTGCTGCAAATGTAGCCATTATTAATGCTTTAAAATTAAGAGTAAGACCATGAGCCTAGCTGAAACAATTCCTTTAAAGTTACAAGCCGGTATTGATAGTATCATTGATAATGTCATCCCCAGCCCATGGTTAACCGAAGCTGAAAAATCGGATTACATTGTTAAAATAAAGGCACTCTTAAAAGAAAAAAATGCAGTGCTTATTGCCCATTATTATGTTGATGATGAGTTGCAATCCTTAGCTGAACAAACAGGTGGTTATGTTTCAGATTCATTAGATATGGCTAACTTTGGTGCTCAACATAGTGCGAGCACATTAGTCGTGGCTGGCGTACGTTTTATGGGGGAAACCTCTAAAATATTAAGCCCTGAGAAAACAGTGATCATGCCAACTCTGGACGCTGAATGTTCACTTGATTTAGGCTGCCCCATCGATGAGTTTAGCCAGTTTTGTGATCAATATCCTGATCGTGAAGTGGTTGTGTATGCAAACACCAGTGTCGAAGTAAAAGCTCGCGCAGACTGGATTGTAACGTCAAGTAATGCAATACAAATTATTCAACACTTGATGGCAGAAGGTAAAAAAATTGTGTGGGGACCTGATCGTCATTTAGGCCAATACATTAAGAATAAGACGGGCGCTGACATGATCATGTGGCAGGGTAACTGTGTTGTTCATGATGAATTCAAACTGTATGAACTTGAAGAATTGATGGCTAAATATCCTGATGCTGACGTATTGGTTCATCCAGAATCGCCAGAATCAGTGATTGCAAAAGCAGACTTTGTTGGCTCAACAAAACAGATTATTGCGGCAGGTAAGAAGTCATCAGCAGACACACTTATTATTGCTACCGATCATGGTTTGTTCTATAAAATGAGCCAAGAAGTACCAAATAAGCGATTAATTCCAGCACCGACAGGTGGTAAAAGTGCAACATGTAAGAGCTGTGCACATTGCCCTTGGATGGCAATGAATACCTTAGTTAATTTGTATGAAGCTTTACGTGATGAAACAAACACGATTGAAGTTGATGAGGTAGTACGTCAAAAAGCATTGTTGCCTTTGGAACGAATGATTTCATTTTCACAACAACAAGGTATTTTGACGGCTGGTGATGCTTAGTTAGTGATAGTCGGAAGGGTTATATTCGTCGATATCAAATGATTCAGCTTGGACTGAATCGCCTGTAATACGATGACCTTCGCTAGCCCATTCGCCTAAGTCTATCAACTTACAGCGTTCACTACAGAATGGTTTCCATTGCTGATCTTCCTGCCAAGGAACGTCCTTTTCACATTGAGGACAATGGACTATTTTAACCATAAAAATTAAGTCTACATTGTGCAACAGCTCAGTGAAAACTCTATATCTTCACTGACTTGTTGGGCGCGTTGATTAATATCAAACTTCATAAAGCGGACAGTAAAACGATGTTTACCGCCACTGATCTCTGGAAAATAGCTGGCATCTTTAGGGACTCTGACACGAATTAACGGTGTAGATTGATTATTATCCAAACTGTGTTGATAAAAGCCTGATTGGGCAGTGGCTGTTGAAAAACCAGTACTACTGCGGATAAGTCTTAGCGTCATACCGATAGCTGCGCGAGCATCAGAAAACTCCTCAGACCATTCTAATAGTTGCTGTCGTTTTTCTGTATTACTAGTGTGCTCTAACCAGTAGTGATAAGCAGGAAGGTCAAAGTCACAGGTGCCGCCTGGAATGCTTGAGCGTTGACGAATACTATAGAGGAAATCATTCTCACGTAATGATTGTCCAAACGCTGATTTTTTTAGATGAAGCGCATCAATAATTTGGTCTAATTCTGCCAACAAATCCTCAAGTGCTTGCTTATCAACACCTGGGCTATTTTCTAAGGCGGAGAGTGCTGTAATAAGTCGTTCTAATTCCTTAGTTATTTCTTGCTTTAGATCGCTACGATCAAAAACGGATAAAATGCTAAGGAGACCGTTAAGAGCATCTCGACTTTGTACTTCAACATCATTCCTTAAGGCAAAGCCAACATTCTTAAATAAGAATTCAAGCCGGAGGAAGGTGCGTATACGCTCATTGAGCGGTTGTTCGTAAATGATGTTATCAGGCACAGTCGATTTGAATTAAATATCTTAAAAGAGGCTATTGTCCATGACTATCCGTATGCTGGCAACTGCTAGTCGACGAATATACCTAAACTTGTTGAAGCATACATCTTCAAGTAGTTTGGGTATAGGCTAATTTACGATATTTCTGGTCTAAATTGAAAACAATCTGATTAAGATTATCTATAGAGCTGTTATTAATGATAATGTCATCTGCAAAGGCTAGTCGTTGCTCACGGCTACACTGACTGTCAATAATAAGTTGGGCATCCTTGAGAGAGGACTTATCTCGCTGGCATAACCGTTCTAGTTGCTGCTGCTCTGAAATATCAATGACTAATATGCGGTCAACACTCTGTTGTAATTTGCTTTCAATAAGTAATGGAATGGCAAGAATACAATAGGCGGAATTGTACCTATCACTTTGTAGCTGTAATTGTTGACTGATTTTTGGGTGAAGAATTTCTTCTAACTGTTTCTTTGCCGTAGGGTCTGAGAAAATACGTTTTCGTAATGATGAGCGGTTAAGTGTGCCATCAGGGAGGAGAATGTCACTGCCAAAGCATGCTACGATTTCGGTAAAGGCGACTTGATCTGGTTCAACTAATTGTCTTGCAATGATATCGGCATCAATAATCGGAACATCTAGCGCTGAAAATAGCTGGCAAATGGTTGATTTCCCACTAGCGATACCGCCTGTTAGACCTATTCTTAACATTTAGAAATTATTAATTAGCCAACCATCAAGCCAAGGTAGGCCGTATTTATTTCATTACCCCAAATTAAAGCTATCCAGCCTGCCGTTGCTAAGTAGGGGCCAAAAGGAATGGGGATATCTCGCTGATGCTGACGAAACGCAATGAGGCTTATTCCGATGACAGCACCGACTAATGACGATAGTAAAACGATTGAAGGCAATAAAGCCCAGCCTAACCATGCTCCCAATGCTGCTAATAGCTTGAAATCACCATAACCCATACCTTCCTTGCCAGTGACAAGTTTAAAGCCATGGAACACTAACCAAAGGGATAGATAACCAGCAATAGCACCAACGACACTGGAGTGAAGATCTGTATAGTGTGTAAATAGGTTGAAGAAGATGCCTAACCACATTAATGGTAAAGTAATACTATCTGGTAATAATTGATGATCAACATCAATAAAAGTCAAAGCAATGAGCGACCACGTTAACAGTAGTGCACCCAAACATGCCCAATCGACACCAAAGTGATAAGCGACAACTCCTGATAGAAGGCCTGTTAATGCTTCGATAAGAGGATAGCGAACCGAAATCTTCGCACGGCATTGTTTACATTTTCCACCGAGAAATAGATAGCTAATAACGGGAATGTTTTCCAATGCACTTATTGCATGATTGCAGTGTGGGCATCGGGATCTAGGAACGCTGAGCGTGAAAATCTCATTTTGTGGCGTTTCTATACCATTTAATTCATCACATTGTGCTTTCCACTCCCGTTCCATCATCAGGGGTAAACGGTAGATCACAACGTTCAAAAAACTACCAATAAGTAAGCCTAAAATTGAAACGAGTGCAATAAAGGCAGTAGGGGATGAGTTTAAAAGTGCAAATATATCCAGAAACATCAGACGACTGCACCCAGTTTAAAGATAGGTAAGTACATTGCAATAACAAGGGTACCGATGACCACGCCTAAGAAAGCCATAATCAAAGGCTCCATCAATGCAGTCATATTGTCTACGGCATCGTCGACTTCAGATTCATAAAAATCAGCTACCTTAGCCAGCATTGTATCGAGCGCACCAGATTCTTCACCAATGGCAACCATTTGAATCACCATATTGGGAAATAACTCACTATTTCTCATTGCAACATTGAGCTGTGTACCTGTGGAAACCTCGTCTCGCATCTCCATTGTGCCCTCACTAAATACGATATTACCCGTAGCACCTGCGACAGACACCATGGCTTCAACTAAAGGAACACCGGCTTTAAACATGGTGGCAAAAGTACGTGCAAAGCGAGCAATCGCTCCTTTTTCCATAATAATGCCGATAACGGGTACTTTTAACAGCATACGATCAAAAAAGTGCTGTACTTTCCGAGAGCGTTTTTTTGCTTCCATAATGCCGTAAACAGAACCAATTATAGAGCCAAAAATTAACCACCACCATTGTTGGAAGAACTGTGAAACGCCAATGACAAATTGCGTTAATGCCGGCAATTCTGCACCAAAGCCCGCAAATAATGATTCAAATTGAGGGATTACAAAGATCATCAAAATAGCGGTAACAACAAAGGCAACAACTAAAATAGAGATTGGATAGACGAGGGCTTTTTTGATTTTAGCTTTTAATGCTTCCGTTTTTTCTTTATAGATAGCAATTTCATGTAAGAGCGTTTCTAGTGTACCTGACTGCTCACCGGCATTGACTAGGTTTACAAATAGGTCATCGAAGTGGAAAGGGTATTTACCCAGAGATTCAGCTAAGCTGGTGCCTGATTCAACATCAGCTTTAATCGCTAGGATCATATCCTGCATGCTGGCATTCTCATGACCTTCGCCAATAATCTGCATTGATTGCATGAGTGGTACACCTGAAGACATCATGGTTGCCAACATACGGCTAAATACGGCAATATCAGCAGGTTTTATCGGTGGTTTTTTTGCAGCAAACAGTTCTTTAGGTTTTCTTTTGACCTTAATAGGAGTTATCCCTTGTCGGCGAAGTAGGGCTTTTACAAGATTGGCATTCGGCCCAGACATTTCTCCTTTTGTCCGTCTTCCTTGCTTATCTGTCCCTTGCCATAAAAAAATGGGGTCAAGTTTTTGTTTTTTGTTTTGTGCCATCATTTACTCCTTGATTACACGGTTAAGCTCTTCAAGACTCGTTAGCCCTGCGGCTACTTTTTTTAGACCTGACTCTCTTAAGTCGGCAATACCTTCTACTTTTGCTTGATCACCCAATTCCATGGAGTTACCGCCATCCATAATGATACGTCCCATTGCTTCTGAAATAGGCATCACTTGATAGATACCTACTCGTCCTTTATAGCCTTGTGTACAACTTTCACAACCCACAGCTTTGTAAATAGTGAGTCCTTCATCGATTTTAGCTTGACTGAAACCTTCTTCTAACAAGGTGTCGGCAGAAAGATCTTCTCGGATCTTACAATTGCCACATAGCCGACGACCTAACCGTTGAGCGATAATAAGCGATACTGCAGAGGCAATATTAAAAGGAGGAACGCCCATATTAGCCAAGCGGGTCAATGTTTGCGGTGCATCATTAGTATGGAGTGTTGAAAATACCATATGACCAGTTTGTGCAGCCTTAATAGATATTTCAGCGGTTTCTAGATCTCGAATCTCACCAACCATGATGATATCGGGATCTTGACGTAAGAATGCTTTTAACGCCGCTGAGAATGTTAGCCCGACGGTTGGGTTAACATTAACCTGATTGATACCCGCCAAACTGATTTCAGCAGGATCTTCCGCAGTAGAAATATTTCTATCATCAGTATTTAGAATATTGAGAGCGGTATAAAGCGAGACGGTTTTGCCACTCCCTGTTGGCCCCGTTACTAACACCATGCCATAAGGCTGGTGCATGATTTCCATAAAGATTTTCTTTTGATCTTCTTCATAACCCAACACGTCAATACCTAACTGGGCACTGGTTGGGTCAAGAATACGTAATACAATTTTTTCACCAAACAATGTTGGACACGTATTTACACGAAAATCTATCGTTTTTGTCTTTGATAATTTAAGTCGCATTCGACCATCTTGAGGAACTCTTCGTTCGGCAATATTCAAGCGAGACAATACTTTTAGACGAGCTGATATACGGCCAGCAGTAGAAATGGGTGCTGTTTTTACCTCATGTAACATACCATCGATACGGGTACGAATACGGTAGACTTTTTCATAAGGTTCAAAGTGAATATCTGATGCTCCAGCTTTAATAGCCGTGGTTAATATACCTTGGATAAAACGAACAATCGGTGTTTCATCAATATCCTTACCACTCGCGTTGGAGTCATCTTGCTCATCGTCATCTGGCCCCATTTCAAGATCGTTAAATTCTTCATCTTTGAATTCATCGATTTGATTGGCACTCGTATCAAGCGCCTGTTCTATGGTTGTAGATAACTGGACTTCATCGACAAGGATAGGCTGAGTAGCTAAGCTAGAATTAAACTGAAATGCATCAAGTGCTGATAAATTTGTTGGATCTGAGATGGCAACATAGAGTCGACTACCATGCTGATACAAAGGTAACGCATTGTGTTGCCGAACGAGCTTTTCATCAATGAGACTTGTTGCAGACAGCTCCATATTCATGGTGCTGAGATCAAAAAGCGGTACACCAAACTCTTGTGATGCTGATGCAGCAATTTCTTTACTGCCTAGGATTTGTTGGTTGACAAGATAACTAACAAAGGCTTGCTTGCTCTCTTTTGCTTGTTGTTGTGCGGCCTGAGCATTCTCTTCAGTTAGTAATCCATCACTAATGAAGCGTCTTGCTAAACCACTAAGTCTAATTGGTGTTTCCATTTGCAGATGCGTCCTCGCACAATATTTTCTTTAAGGAATACCTTAATAAAGGCTTATCTTATGTAAGTTGGAAAATAAATTCTAGTTTGCAAGTCAAGACGAGCAACTTAATTCCCGTATATACTGCTGTAAATTACGCGTTTAGAGGAAAAGTAATAATGCAAAAAATGAGACACTGGAAACGGTTAGTAGTCGTGTGCGCCGCGCTGTCATTATTAGTGGCATGTGGCCAGAAAGGTGATCTATATTTGCCTGAAGGTAATGCTTTGATAAGTTGGATGGGCTAATTTAAATGGATCACTTTCAGTATAAAAATGGTGAGTTATATGCCGAGAATGTCGCTGTGTCGACGATTGTTGAGCAATATGGCACACCGTCATACATTTATTCTCGAGCAACATTAGAGCGACATTGGCATGCATTTGATACGGCTTTTGATGGTTTAGCACACTCTGTGTGTTATGCCGTAAAAGCCAATTCTAACCTTGCTGTATTAAATGTATTGGCACGATTAGGTTCCGGTTTTGACATTGTTTCTGCTGGTGAATTAGCGCGCGTTTTAGCCGCTGGTGGACAAGCAGAACGTTGCGTTTTCTCTGGCGTTGGTAAAACAGTTGCGGAAATTCAATATGCTTTGCAGGAAGGTGTTCGTTGTTTTAATGTCGAATCAATTGCAGAATTATCGCGTATTAATGATGTAGCGGGTCACTTAGCAATGCGTGCGCCCATTTCAATTCGTGTTAACCCTGATGTTGATGCACAAACACATCCTTATATTTCAACAGGGTTAAAAGAAAACAAATTTGGTATTGCGATTGAGCTGGCGGAAGAGGTATATCAACAAGCACATGCGATGGCTAACCTTGATGTTGTCGGTATTGATTGTCATATCGGTTCCCAACTGACCACTGTTTCACCTTTTGTTGATGCGCTAGAGCGTGTTTTAACATTGATTGATGCATTGGCAGAACAAGGTATATCGCTTTCTCACCTAGATATTGGTGGTGGTTTAGGTATTACTTATCAAGATGAAACGCCACCTAGCCCAGCAGAATATTCAGCAGCATTACGAGAATTATTGGAAGGCCGCGATCTTGAGATTTTACTAGAGCCGGGTCGTGCTATTGCTGGTAATGCAGGAATTTTAGTAACAAAAGTTGAATATCTAAAACCAACAGAAGATCGCCACTTTGCTATCGTTGATGCAGCGATGAATGATTTGTTACGACCAGCCTTATATCAATCATGGCAAGAGATTCGGCCTGTTATTGAAGGAAGTCAGGCTGAAACACAGCACTACGATATTGTTGGCCCTATTTGTGAAACAGGCGATTTCTTAGGAAAAGATCGGACATTGGCTATTGAACAAGGAGACTTGCTGGCTATTCGTAGTGCAGGGGCTTATGGCTTTACGATGAGCTCAAACTATAACTCTCGACCAAGAACGGCTGAAATTATGGTGGATGGTGATAAGGTTCATCTTGTACGTGAACGGGAAAGTATAGAATCACTTTATGCTGGTGAGCACCTTTTACCTGAGTAGTCAGCGGAGTTCATGATGTTGAAATTTAGTAAAATGCACGGGCTTGGCAATGACTTTGTTGTTATTGATGCAATTAATCAGCAGGTCAATTTAACCGCCTCACAGGTTATGTTCTTGGCAGATAGACGCCGAGGAATTGGCTGTGATCAACTGTTATTGGTTGAAACGTCAGAGCAAGAAGGTGTTGATTTTCGCTATCGTATTTTTAATGCAGACGGCAGTGAAGTTGCTCAATGTGGTAATGGTGCGCGGTGTTTTGCTCGATTTGTTCGTGATAAAAACCTGACAGATAAAGATACTATTGCTGTTGAAACAGCATCAGGTGTGATTTATCCTAGCTTACAAGAAAATAGTAACGTCACGGTTGATATGGGAGCGCCACGTTTAAGTCCTACGGATATCCCCTTTATTGCAGAGCAACAAGCCGATAGTTATGAGTTACCATTGCTAAATGGACCAGTAGTAATGATAGGTGCTGTTTCAATGGGCAACCCACATGCTGTATTGTTGGTCGATGACATTCATACCGCAGATGTTGGAATGATAGGACCACTTATTGAAAGTCATGAGCAATTTCCTGAACGCGTAAATGTTGGCTTTATGGAAATTGTCAGCAACAATGAAATTAACTTGCGGGTATATGAACGCGGTGCGGGTGAAACTGAAGCCTGTGGTACTGGTGCATGTGCCGCTGTTGTTGTTGGTATTCGACAAGGTTTGTTAGCAAGTGAAGTAAAAGTAACACTACCCGGTGGTGACTTAATGATAGTGTGGTCTGGAAGTGATGATTCTGTATGGATGACTGGACCAGCAACACAAGTATTTGACGGAGAAATTGCGTGGGCGACACTGAACAAGTAATAACAGCTGAACAGGTAAAACTGTATCTAGCAGAACATGATGATTTTTTTATAAATCATCCTGATGCAATAGAGGATATTCAGTTAGAGAAAGTACCTGAAGGAACAATTTCTTTAGCAAAACGTCAGACTGAGCGTTTGCAATCAAAGAATGAGCAATTGCATCAGCAGTTGAATATGTTGATTGAGAATGCACGCCAAAATACGGAACTTCAATCTAGAATCCATCAATTATGTTTACGTTTAATGGATGCGCCTTCTTTTGGTACATTATTGCCCATG